>CAYWHE010000099.1:0-14234 GCA_964458125.1 uncultured Flavobacteriaceae bacterium
TACGACTTTCACTTCGGACTTTGTCCTTGTAAAAGTCAAGTCGAATTGAAAAAAAAAGGGGCCGTTTCACCCACGACCCCATTCCTGCTTAATTTTTTAACCTCTTATTCGGCCACCTTAAAGTCAACCCGGCGGTTCATGGAATTCATCTTGTTTGCCAGCGGTTCGGACTTGCCTTTAGTCTCCGTCGTGATGCGGGCCGCATCGATGCCATAATGTTTTACCAGGTGATTTTTCGCGGCATCGGCACGTTTCTGACCGAGGTTCATGTTTAACTGTTCGCCGCCAACAATATCGGCATTACCGGTAATGATAATTTTTATTTCCGGGTTAGCCTTCATCATGCGGGCAATGACAAGCAAACGATCCTGCTGATTGGCCTTTATGGCCGATTTATCGGTATCAAAGAATACGGATGGCAGGAAACCGGAAGAACTCATCATGGTTTTGGAAGTGACCGTGTTTACCGGAATGGTCATGCCCTGGAAATTAACCAGGGAACCCTTCTGGGTATTGGGCTCCAGGTCCCGGCTGTCAGGAACTCCGTCGACATCCGTATCCGTTTCCACGCCATTGGCATCCACCTTGGCTCCCTTTGGTGAGAAGGGATCGCCATCCTTGGCATCCGGCACACCATCATTATCAGAATCAATGGCTGTTCCGT
Source organism: uncultured Flavobacteriaceae bacterium (assembly GCA_964458125.1). GTDB lineage: Bacteria > Bacteroidota > Bacteroidia > AKYH767-A > OLB10 > CAYWHE01. Next base: position 665 of record CAYWHE010000099.1, read on the forward strand.
CACCATAAACCTTTGCTCCTTCTGGTGTTGAGTTATCCTTGTCAAACATGTCGGCCACTCCGTCCTTGTCCTTATCGCCGGAAAGAACATCCACTTTATCCTTCAGATCGGCAATGTCGTTATAGACAACCTCCATGGGGTTTACCCATTCCATCTGCTGCTGCTTTTTGCCAAACGTATAATTCACATTCACCGATGCAACGGTGTATCCGTCATAGGCGGTAGTTGGCTTACGGGTAGCATCGATCTCATCGGTAAGCGCCCGTCGGTAAGCCAGTTCCAGGCCTACATCAAAGCGTTTGATCCGGTATTTCACCCCGGCTCCGACAGGCACCATCAGTTTGGTGTTTCCGTTCAACGGTTTACGGGTCAGACCCGTGATTTTATTTCCATTGATATCCTTGAAAGTAACCTCTGAATTATAGTTGATTACGCCAACACCGACCATAATATTGAAATGAAATTTCTTATTCCTTTTCAGGTAGCTGATATTACCAAACGTATAAACCATATCCAGGGAGCCTTCGATATATTGCGATTTAAAGATATTTAACGTCAGGTTATTCGGATCAATTAAATTCTGGCTGTTGAAGCCCGGCATGCCGTCGATGCGACCCTGTTGATCGACACTATAATAATCCTCACCGGTGAACTGACCCATCATTCCCCTCAGCCTGAGGCCGATGGAGTGGGTTGCCTGGTAGTTAAAGGCCAGTCCGTATGAAAGATTGATGGGAAAATTGGTGATTTTGTCCTCGTTTCCCTTTTTCTTTTGAATGTCACCCTGGAAGGCATTGGGGCCTACCGATATGCCGATGCTAAAACGGTCAAAATCCTTCCCCTTTGGCAACCCGTAACTGCTGCCGGATGTAGTGGTTTGGGCCTTCGTAATTGATGCCAGGCACATCATGAAAGCCAAATTCAATAATGCTATTCGTAAGTTCATTTGGTTGGGTTTTCTGTTAATTCGAATGCAAGTATAGCTAATGTTTTGGAAAATCAAAACGAAACTGAAGCCCTTTCGGCGGGCAGGCCAGCGCGCAAATTGATATCACAACTACCTATATATCAGTTAGTTACAGAGTTATTAAAAATTTTTGTCAATAACTTGCTCAGGTGGGCGGGTTGCCCGATGAAATCCAGGTCATCGGTATCGATCATCATGATTTCCGGCGCCACTCCTGCGGCAAAAAAACGGTGGTACCCATCCTGTAACTGCCGCAGGTATTGATCCGAAATTTCTCCTTCATAGGACCGGCCACGTTTTTTAATATTATGCTGCAAATGCGGAATTGATTTATGCAGGTAGACCACCAGGTCGGGTCTGGGCAAAAAGGAATGAATGATATCGTAAAAGCGCCTGTAAAGTTCAAGTTCTTCTTCCCGGAGATTAACCGAAGCAAAAACCAGGGATTTGTCAAAAAGGTAATCCGATACGATGGCCTGACCGGACTGTCCGGCTTCGGAAAGCAGTTTCTTCAGTTGCCGGTAACGTTCAGCCAGAAAAGACAGCTCGAGTGGAAAGGCAAAACGATCCGGATCCTTATAAAACTGAGGCAGGAAGGTATTATCGGCAAACTCCTCCAAAACGGGAATCCGGTTGTATTTCGATGCAATAATTTTAGCCAGGGATGTTTTACCGGAACCGATATTGCCTTCGATGACGAGGTAATGGCTTTTCATAGGGAAGGCCATTGCCCTTCGGTTTTTATGACTTTCACCACTGCCAGTTTGTCCTGGCATGCTGCGGCCAGCTGGCTTATGGAGAGGCCTGAAACGGGATGCCTGAAGCCGGGCAACAACTCCTTCAGCGGCACCAATGCAAACATTCTGTTGGCGATTTCGGGATGTGGAATGGTCAGGCCTGGCTCCTGCACGACCTGCTCTCCATAAAAAAGGATGTCGAGATCGATGGTCCTGGGAGCCCATCTTTCATGCCGTTCACGGCCCATGGATTGTTCAATATCCAGAAGGGTTTTCAACAAGTGCCCGGGAGACAACCCGGTATGGATGACGAAAGCCTGGTTCAGGAATGCCGGCTGATCCTCTTTGCCCCATGCAGCCGTTTCATAAACCGAGGAGATGTCTGTTAAAGGGCCTGCCTGTTGCCGTATCAGATTCCTGGCTTTTTCAAGAAATCCATAGCGGTCACCGGAATTGGATCCGGCCAGGATGACAATGGGAACAGGAAAAACAGGACGGTTCATGGTACCGGGATTCAGGGATGGAACAAGACAAAAGTACTAAACAAAAGCCCTAAATATTCATATGAAAGGGACCGGCCGGAAAGGGATTTTCAGCGCGCGGCAAAAGAAATACCTGCAGGCTTATACTTTATTGAAATCGCGAAGCCGGAGCGAAGTGATGACCTGTTTGGTTTGCAGCGGGAAGTCGCCTTTCATCATCCAGTCGTAATAGGAAGGTTCGGCTTTAAATACCTCGGCCACCAGTTTTCCCTTATGCTTTCCGAAATTAAACACTTCTTCCTTCCGGTCATTCATAATTATACGTCCAGCAAGATCGACATTATTACCCATCGTACTGAATTCCTGCAGGTAATCCACGTCATTTTTCAGGTCCTCGTATTTATCCAGCTGTGCTTCGAGGATTTCCAGTGTAGCGAGGGTATCCGCTTCCGCACTATGGGCATTTTGAATTTCCTTCTTACAATAAAAACGGTAGGCGGCGGCCAGGGTCCTTTCTTCTTTTTTATGAAAGATGTTCTGTACGTCAATCAGCCTTCTTCCTTTCATCTCAAACTGAAGGCCCGCCCTTAAAAATTCATCCACCAGCATGGGCACATCAAAACGATTGGAGTTATAACCGGCCAGGTCGCAGTTTTCGAGGAACTGGTTCAGTTCATGGGCAAGCGACTTAAACGAAGGCGCATCCTTCACATCTTCATCAAAGATATGATGTATTGCTGAAGAGGATGCGGGTATGGGCATTTCGGGGTTAATCCTTTTGGTTTTCACCTGCCTGCTTCCATCGGGCAATAATTTGGCAATGGAAATCTCGATAATGCGGTCGGCCCCGATATTGACACCGGTAGTTTCCAGGTCAAAAAAAGCAAGGGGACGTGTAATTTTTACATTCATAAAAATAAGTTTGGTTTATCTGAAGGCGTTTGGTTCTGTTTATTCCGAAATAATCACTGGCACTTAAATACATGAATCATCACCTCGGACCCGTCATCCGGGATGGTAAAATCCTCATCCACCTTTCCCTGCTTATCCGTAATCACTTTGATATGATAATCACCGGCCGGCAGCGGAGCCAGGAATTTTCCGGTGGCGGCATTGGTGGTAATATCGCCCATAGCTGCGCCGGTAGATTTGCGGGTCAGATTCACCTGCAGGTTTTTGCCCGGCATCCCCGAAAGAGTCAGTACCTGGCCTTTTACCAGCACGAGCCTGGTTGGCACCAGGGACTGGCTGAGGGTAACCCTGTAGAGATCGAAATCACCAAAACCGGAATCACGTACAGCGCTTACATAGGCTGTTTTCCCGTTGGTGGTCATGGAAATGGTCAGATCATCATAAACGGAATTCAGCGGATAGCCAATGTTTTCGGGCTTTGACCAGCGTTCCTTGCCGTCGTAGGATACGGATTTGAAAATATCGTAGCCTCCCATGGAATTATGCCCGGTTGATGCGAAAAACAAGGTCTGCCCGTCGGAAAACATATAAGGATTATCTTCATCGTATTTGGTATTGATAGGCTCGCCCAGGTTCACGGGCTTACCCCAGGTGCCGCCCGCCCATTCACATTTGTAGATGTCCCGGCCTCCCAAACCACCCTTCCGTTCACTGGAGAAAAACAGTGTCGTGCCATCCGGCGAAAGACAGGCTCCCGTTTCATGCTCCCCTGTTTTAAAAGCCTGTCCGATCATCACAGCCTTCTGGTAACTTTTACCTTTCAAATCGGCCTGGAAAATATCTCCTTCATTTTCGGGCGATTCTCTATACAGGAGCAGTTTTTCACCGGCACAGGTCAGGAAGAGCGACTCTTCATAATTTTCAGAGTTAATATTGATACCGATATTTTTAGCTTTCAGCCAGACGGAATCAAAGGTTGTGTAGTAGATATCCGATGGAATTTCTCCCAGGGCATCCATCAATCCGCCGGTGTTGCCTTTGCGGTTGGAAGTGAATACCAGAATGGAGTCATCTGCCGTAACCAGCGCCCTGAATTCGGCATAGCTGGTGTTGATCCCCTTCCCGAGATTCATGAATTCGGCATTTACAGGATTTTTAACCAATGCGGCAGCATTGGTGCACCATCCAATATGTTGCTCGAGTTCGTATTTGGGGTTTACCTTTCCTTTGTTGACTTCCCTGAATTTCTCATAGGTTTCGATGGCTTTTTCAAACTCCCCATTCGCGTGATAAGCGGCCGCCAGGTCAAACAGGATATCCTTCGGTGCATCCTTCTGGGTGGATACATATTCCAGAAAGTCAGCCGCTTTCCTTCTGTCGATATTGGTACGCAAATAACAGATGCCTGCCTTGTAATTATAATCGGTGTTGTTCGAGTTGGTGTCGAACAGGCGCAGGTAACGGGTCAGCGCTTCCTTGTAACTGCCCTGCTTAAAATAATCGGCAGCTTCTGATTTTACCGTGGATTCTTCTTCCTTGGTTAAAGGCTTTGGTTTAGGCGCTTTTCGCTGTGCCAAAGCACCGGAAAAAACAAAAAAACTTATCATAACCGAAGTGATCAGGAGGGTGGACGGAATAAATCGTTTCATGGGGATAATAACTAGTGGTTCCGGATTTCCCCGCAGGAAATGAAACCGGTTGAACTGTTGAAATGGTTAATGGTTGTAAAGTTAAGGAAGATTATCATGTCCGGAACGGGGTTCATATTTTCCGGTCTGCATCAAACTGTTCGAGGTAATCGGCCACCCGCCTGATAAAACTTCCGCCCAGGGAACCGTCCACCACGCGATGGTCATATGAAAGTGAAAGGAACATCATATGCCTGATGGCAATTGCATCGCCCTGGGGTGTTTCAATGACGGCCGGTTTTTTCCGGATGGCACCAACGGCCAGTATGGCTACCTGGGGCTGGTTGATGATGGGTGTTCCCATGACATTGCCGAATGATCCGACATTGGTGATGGTAAAAGTGCCGCCCTGGATTTCATCCGGTAACAGTTTATTGGCACGGGCCCGCGCGGCCAGGTCATTCACGGATTTGGTGAGACCGATGAGGTTCATCCGGTCGGCATTTTTAATGACCGGAACAATGAGGTTGCCCGTAGGAAGGGCCGTGGCCATGCCGATGTTGATGTTTTTTTTAATCAACAACCGGGTTCCGTCAACCGAAATGTTAATCATCGGGAAGTCTTTAATGGCCAAAGCTACCGCTTCAATAAAAACCGGGGTGAAGGTGATCTTCTCCTTTTCTCTCTTTTCAAATTCGTTTTTAATTTTATTCCTCCACAGCACCAGGTTGGTGACATCGGCTTCCACATAAGAGGTGACGTGCGGGGAGGTATGCTTGCTCATCACCATATGATCGGCAATCAGCTTGCGCATGCGATCCATTTCCACTATTTCCACATCCCCGTTGAGGGAAACAGCAGGAGCAGAAACCGCTGTGGGGAGGGGTTTAACAGGGGGAGAAGGAGAAACTTCAGATGGCGTTTTCGGGATGGGCCGGGGTGAGGTGGCACGCTTCTGAATGTAAGCCAGGATATCCTTCTTCGTCACACGTCCTTCCGTCCCGGTACCCGGTATTGCATCCAGTTCAGCAGCGCTGACGTTTTCCTGTTGTGCAATATTCCGGACCAGGGGGGAATAAAATTTTGCTGATGCACCACCGGTGGCAAGCGGTACGGGAATAATTTCTGATACCCGGGGAACAGCAACAGGAGTCGAAACCGTTTCCGGAACTGGTTCGGGAGCCCTGACCTCAGTTGCCGGAGCTGTTTCCGCTTTTTCCCCGTCAGAACCGATCAGGGCGATCAGGGCGCCAACCTGCACCACATCGCCTTCGTTAAAAAATTTTTTCAGAAGACTTCCTGCCGCCGGGGAGGGAACTTCAGAATCCACTTTATCGGTGGCGATCTCCAGAACAGGTTCATCAGCATCCACTGCATCGCCTTCGTTTTTCAGCCATTTGATGATGGTAGCCTCTGCAACACTTTCGCCCATTTTGGGCATTTTCATTTCAACCTGTGACATTGGTTTTTCAGTTAGAGCTTGCTTACTGTGGGCTCAAAATTAAAAAATAAACGATTGCCGAACGAGTAAATTTTTTATACGGCCATCCCTGATGCTGATTGAAAGTGCGCGGATGAAAACGGTTAATAGAATTATAAATCCCAGACGCTGCCCCTTTTCTGCCGGATCAGTTTTTTCATATCCAGCCAGAAAGCCATCACCAGGTATACAATCAGCGGGGAGCCCGCTGCGAGAAAGGAAGTATAAATAAAAAACAGGCGGATGCGGGCAGAACGGATATGCATCCACTCGCCCATCCAGTCGCAGACACCAAAAGCGCGTTTTTCAAAAAAAGTCTTAATCAGTTCTATGGGGTTGTTCATGCTGCTTCTTCCGTAACTTCATGCAAATGTATGAAAAATTAAAAGACAGGTCAAGTGAAATCCCGTTCCATGATTTTTAGTATGTTTCGGGAAATTTCATGATGATCACTGTATGAAAGTTACAAAACCTGCCGCTGGCAAACCTTCCTCATCATCCGTCAATAAGGGTACACATCCCAAAACCGGCACAGGAAAAAGGCGGGTTTTTCCTTATACCCTGGGACTTGCCATGGTGGCTTTCATGCTATACGGACAATCCCTCCGGTTTGAGTTTGCCATGGACGATAATATTGTAATCAAACTCAACCGGTCGGTTCAGAAAGGCACCTCGGGCTTCGGAGAACTTTTTACCAAAAGCATGGTGTTTGGTTCCAACGGGCGAAATGACGGGGCCTACCGGCCACTGACGATGATGTCTTTTGCCCTGGACAAGCAACTGTTCGGAAATCAGCCCGGTCCCTTTCACCTGGTGAATGTGCTGCTTTACGCGCTCACGGGTGTGCTGCTGTTTTTCCTTCTCCACCGGCTGTTTCCTTCCTGGCACTTGTTTTATCCTTTCCTGGTCAGTTTGCTGTTCATCACCCATCCTATTCATACCGAAGTGGTGGCCAACATCAAAAGCCGGGATGAGCTGCTCAGTTTTTTATTATCCATGGCTTCCCTGCTTGTCCTTTTCAAATGGCAGCCGGACAGGCTTTCCCTTGCGCTCCCGGTATCCTTCCTGTTGTTTCTCCTGGGATGTCTTGCCAAGGAAACGGCACTCACCCTGGTGGTGATGGCTCCGCTGACCCTTTATTTTTTTACCAGGCTGCCGCTTAAGCAGGTACTTCTGGGAAGTCTGCCTTTTGTAGCCGGGGCCCTGGTTTATATGATGTTCCGAACCGCCTTCCTCGACCATATCGGTAGTGCAACGGAAATTAAAATCATCGACAACACCCTGATGGCCGCCAAGGATGCTTCCGAAAAATATGCCACCATCCTGTATATCACCTGGAAATACCTGTGGCTGCTCATTTTTCCGCATCCCCTGAGCTGGGATTATTCTTTCCGGCAAATCCCGCTGGTTCGGTTCAGCGAGATCAGGGTCATCCTGCCCATGCTTTTATTCCTCGCCATGTTTGCGTTTGCAGTGATCGGAATAAAAAGCAGGAAAATGCTGGCCTGGTGCATCCTGTTTTTTTTCGCCACCCTGGCCCTGGTCTCCAATATTTTTGTTCCCATTGCCGCTACGATGGCCGAGCGTTTTTTGTATTTCCCTTCGCTGGCCTTCTGCATGGCCTTATTCACAGGCATTACAGCAATGCTGAAACAGGATCTGAAAAAATTTTCATGGGCCTCCAACCGTATCCTGCTGGCGGTTTTTGGAATACTAATTTCCATCTACATGGTCAAGACCTACAACCGTACCGGTGACTGGAGAAACAACCTGCTCCTGTTTGAAGCCGGTGTCAAAGCAGCCCCCAACAGCACCCGCACCCACAGCGCATTGGCTTATGAGTATTCCGTACAAGCTGAAAGTGCGAAAACACCGGAGGTCCGCCAGGAATTTTACAGCAAGTCCATAGAAGAATTTAAGCAATCCCTGTCCATCTTCGAAGGGAACAAGGAAGGCTGGTATAACATCGCGCATACCTATGACATCATGGGCGAATACAACGAAGCCGAAACCTATTACAAGAAAGCCATACAGATGGATCCCAAGGCGGCCAACGCTTATAATAACCTGGGCGCCATCTACCTGAGGAAAAGACAATTCGAAGCGGCCATTCCCCTGTTTCATGAGGCTGTTAAACTGGATAAAAATTACGCCGATCCCTTCGGTAACCTGGGTGCGGCTTATCATTTTCAGAACAATTATGCTGAAGCCATCCGCTATTATGAACAGGCCTTAGCCATCAACCCGGGTCTTCAGACAGTTTTGAACAACATCGCAAAAGCCAGGCAGAGCCTGTTGGAGCAGCAGGCCTCACCGAAAAAATAACGGACCCGTGCACCAGGTTCGCGCAGTTGTTCACCAAATCGTTACCTTTGCACGAACATTTCGGTTCCGCACTGACCCTTCATAACCTTCACCTCCCATGCGCCAGTTCTTCAAATTCATGTTTGCCTCCATGCTGGGGGTGTTTCTTTCCATTTTTTTAATAATCCTTATTTTCGGTGTCATCCTGTCGGTGGTGGTTTCGGGTCTCTCCTCCGAAAGAGCGGAAAAAACGGAGGCTCATACGGTCCTGGAAATTTCTTTCGACAGGCCCATCCGTGAACGCACTTCGAAAAACCCTTTCGAAAACCTCGACCTGAACACCATGAAAAGCCGCAACCCTCTTGGGCTGGATCAGATCCTGAAGAATATAAAAAAAGCGGCTGAGGATCCGCACATAGACGGCATTTACCTGCATGTGTCTTCGATCCAATCAGGCTATGCCACCGTGGAAGAGATACGGCAGGCACTGGTTCAGTTTAAAAAGTCGGGAAAATTCATGATTGCCTATGCGGAAGGCTTTAGCCAGGGCGCCTATTACCTGGTGAGCCTGGCTGACAAAATTTATTTGCATCCCCGGGGCGAAGTCGATTTTAAAGGAATCAGGGCCGAGCTTGTTTTTGTCAGGGGAGCGCTTGAAAAACTGGAAATTGAACCACAGGTGATCCGGCACGGGAAATATAAAAGCGCCATTGAACCATTTATTGCGGATAAGATGAGCGAAGAAAACCGGAAACAAATCGGGGAGCTGCTCGATGATTTATGGTCGAACATGCTTCAACAGATTTCCCTGTCCAGGAAATTACCAGCCGGGTCGCTGCAGCAAATGGCGGATAACCTTTCGGCCTGGGATGCCAGGGAAGCATTGAAGTTGAAACTGGTTGACGGTCTGAAATACGAAGACGAAGTGATGGATGAATTGCGCTCCAAAACGGGAAAATCAAACGATGAAAACCTGACCTCCATCACGCTGGGACGTTACAATCATGTTCCGGATCCCGTGAAAAGCAAAGGCTTTGTCAAGGAAAAAATTGCCGTCATTTATGCCTCAGGCACGATTGAAAGCGGTGACGCAGACCAGGATAACATCGGTTCGGATAAATTTGCCGAAACCATTTCCAAAGCGAGGAAAGATAAAAATGTGAAGGCCATCGTGCTGCGCGTCAACTCGCCGGGGGGCAGTGCGCTGGCTTCCGATGTGATCTGGCGGGAAATCGTGCTGGCCAAAAAAGTCAAGCCTGTTGTCGTATCCATGGGCGACCTGGCGGCCTCCGGCGGTTACTACATCAGCTGTGCAGCCGATTCGGTGTTTGCCAGGGAAAACACCATTACCGGCTCCATCGGCGTATTCGGACTCCTTTTTAACGCCAAGAAGCTGATGAATAACAAACTGGGCATTACCACCGACACGTATCAAACCGCCGCTCATGCAGACATCGGAACCTTTTCCAGGCCCCTGACGGAAACTGAAAAAAACATATTCCAAAAAAGCGTGGAGCAGATATACGAAACGTTTACACAACGGGTAGCGGATGGCCGTAAAATGAACAGGGAAATTGTTGACAGCATCGGACAGGGCCGGGTGTGGAGCGGTGTTGATGCCCTGCAAATAGGGCTGGTGGATAAAATCGGCGGCATGGAGGATGCCATTGCCTGTGCAGCCCGCATGGCCAAGGTAGAGCATTACCGGATTTCCTCCCTGCCCGAGATGAAGGAACCTTTACAGGAACTGCTCAGCAACCTGAAGGAGGAAACGGAAGCTTCCTTTGTAAAAAGAGAACTCGGGGAATCATATTCCTATTATAACTACCTGCAGTCCCTTTTAAAAATGAAAGGCATACAGGCCTGGCTGCCATTTACGGTAAGCGCAGAGTAGATTTCTATATGAAATGCACCGGTTCATTTCTTGCTGAAATAAAATATGCGTACTGACCATGAATTTATGAAGGAGGCTGTGACTATGGCCATTAAAGGGGTTGAGCTGAATGAAGGCGGTCCTTTCGGTGCGGTGGTGGTAAAGGATGGAAAAATCATAGGCAGGGGAAACAACAGGGTGCTGACGACCAACGATCCCACTGCCCATGCCGAAGTGCTGGCGATCCGGGAAGCCTGCCGCACCCTGAATAACTTTCAGCTCGATGGCTGCGTGCTCTATACCACCTGTGAGCCCTGTCCCATGTGCCTGGGCGCCATTTACTGGTCAAGACTGGATAAAATGTATTATGCCTGCACCCAGCAGGACGCTGCATCCATTGGCTTTGATGACGCCTTTATTTACAGGGAAATTCCATTGTCCTTTTCAGAAAGAAAAATCAAAGGCCTGCAACTGGACCGGGAGGAAGGCTTAAAAGCTTTTCAAGTATGGGTGGATAAACCCGATAAAACTGTGTACTGATCAGCAGATCCTGATTTCCCTGATAATTTCCTCCCCGATCTCCCGGTTGAGCAGGGAAATTATTTTAGAAGCTCCCATATGCAATTCCTGGCTTAATGGCGCAGAAGTAACCTGTATAATGAGCATGCCGTCTTTCAGCGAGATGGATTTGGTCCGGTTGGCAACCGCTTTGCCCATCAGTTTTTCCCAACTGTTTTGCAACTTCACTTCATCCAGACGCCCTTTCAGCTTATAGGTCTCCAGTATTTCACCGATAACCTCCCTGATGGACTGGTCGTTGGATTTTCGCATGGTATTTTCCGGAATGGGCGGACAAATATAGGTAATAAAAAAATGCTTTCTTTCATTCAACCTGTTCATCCGTTCAGCTGATCGATTCGATCCAGCCGGATAGCTGAAACCCGTTGTCAGAACTTCCGGGCAACCGTGGCTTACCTCCTCTGTCAATTACAAAATTACCTATCTTTGAAAGGAACAAAACAGTAAGCGATCACCTGATGAAAAAAAATATATGCCTGGTTTCACTCCTGTTGATTTTCAGTACCGGACACGCCCAACTCACCTTCCAGCAAGTTATCGGCAGTACCGTTGATGATAATGTTTTTTCACTTTCGCATTGCAGTGATGGCGGCTATCTTCTGGCAGGATACCAAAGTGACAGCCTGGGCATCAATAATATTTACCTGGTGAAAACCAATGGCCTTGGCGATACCCTGTGGACCCGCGTGATTGGCGGGCCGGGCCCGGAAGATGCCTGGTTTGCCGGGCAAACGCCAGACGGCGGTTTTTTGGCTGCCGGAAGCACAGCTGGTTTTGGGGCGGGAGGAAACGATGTTTATGTTCTAAAAACTGATGGTTCCGGAACTCCCCTGTGGTTCAAAACATACGGAGATGGAGGAAGTCAACAGGGACTGGCTGCATGTTTAACTTCCGACAGTGGTATGGTGATCACCGGATCTGCCGGCGGCACGGGTGCAGATAACCTCCTGTTGATGAAAGTTGACAGCACCGGTAACCTGAGCTGGGCGAAAATTATAGGGGGCATCAACTTCGAGCAGGGCTATTCCGTTGACGAAACTGCTGACGGGGGATTTGTGATCACAGGCGTTACATTCAGCTATGGAGCCGGGCTGGGGGATGTGTGGCTCATTAAAACAGATGCAGCTGGTAACATCCAATGGTCAAAAACCTATGGGGGCAGTGACGGTGATGTCGGGTACTCGGTCAGGACGGTCAGTGATCACGGGTTTATCCTAACCGGTTATTCCAGCAGTTTTGGTACCGCCAATGCCGATGTTTACCTGATTAAGACGGACAGCCTGGGTAACCTGCAATGGTCGAAGTTATACTCAGGCCCCAATGCCGACTACGGTTATTCCGTTTTGCAAACCCCGGACGGAGGTTATATTGTTTCCGGCATTACCATCAGTTTTTTTTCGGTGCAATCGAATTACCTGCTGCGAACAGACAATGCGGGAAATTTAATGTGGTCCAAAATTTATACACAGGCCTCACAGTATTTTGATTCACGCTCGCCTTTGCTGCAGACAACCGACGGTGGATTTATGACGGCATCCAGCTCGAACCTGAATTTTTCAGGCAGCAGGGATATTTACTGGATCAAGACGGATAGCAGCGGCAGCAGCGGATGCCATGAACAGAACCCGTCAACCGTGCTTGTGTCACCAGCCACGCAACTGACACCGGTAAATGCATTGGCCGTCACGCCCGTTTTTGTTACCAATAGTCAGGCGCCATTCCTCACAGGCAGTAGCAGCCTGATCAGGCTTTGTTATAATAACCCGACCTCCATTCAGCCGCCGGGAGAATATGATAATAGAATTACTTTATTTCCAAATCCGGCCAGAAATGAAATCAGACTGAACGTGCCATGGCCCGTTATGGATCCGGCTAAAATCTATGCCGTAACGGGCCGTCTGGTTTTGATTCCATTGCCGGACAAAGACGGTCAAACCATTCATGTTTCATCTTTAGTTGCTGGAATTTATTTGATTAAAGTTTCCGGCAAAAACGAAGAGCATGTCATTAAATTTATAAAATATTAAATTAAACCTCTGCTCCAGTCACGTCCTCGTCTGACGGGCAGACGGTGCGGGCGGGACAAGGAAGAGCTAATGCAGCAGGTGTACGCATCCTCGTCTCAGACACACAAAGGCCGGACTTTTGACGTGGAGGAGTTGGGGTACCTGTCTGTAAGTACCTGGAGCAGGCAGGTTCGACTATTCCCCGCAACAATACCGTGGCATGTCCCACGTATGAAAACCCGGAAATATTTAATTCCTGTTTTTCCTCATATTAGGTAAAATATATTTGGTCATTTGATTTATTGACATTACATTTGCTTTCATATTTTCGTTTTTTCATAATTTTTTAATTCAACAACCATGAAAAAAATTATTTCAGATTTTACCCCCCCCCCCCCGCAAATGCCCTGTTAACAATGTAAAACAGCGCATGCATGTTGCTCGTGTTTTGCCTCAGATTTCATTCATCCTTTTCATTCTGATACCTATGATGGTCCGTTCTCAAACCCTGATGATGACATGGAACATTTATCCAGACGCCCAGCGGTGGGAGCGTCATTGGGAAATTTCTGTAACCGATGGCAATGGTGATGATGGGACAG
>CAYWHE010000100.1:0-14153 GCA_964458125.1 uncultured Flavobacteriaceae bacterium
CGGGCATCGTGTTGGTCTGGAGAAATTCCTGACCGCTCCGAAGGAAAAATCTCCATCTTGATTTTTGGGTGTTTGAAAGCCATACCTGTTTAAGCCTCGTTGCCGTTTTGCCATCACCGGATTTCCATGTAATTTCACGGGCTAAAGTTATTCTGGTATGAGCACTGAAAAGGGGCCCCATTTTCTCGAAGAAATTATTGCGGAAGATATTCAAAACGGAAAACATGACGGTCGTGTGCTGACGCGCTTCCCTCCGGAACCCAACGGTTACCTGCATATCGGCCATGCCAAATCCATCTGTCTGAATTTCGGGCTTGCGGCCCGGTTTGGAGGTCAGACCAATCTCCGTTTTGACGATACCAATCCCGAAAAGGAGGAAACCGAATACGTTGAAAGCATCCGTCAGGATATCCGCTGGCTGGGCTTTTCCTGGGCGAATGAATTTTACGCCTCCGACTATTTCGGAAAATTATATGATTTCGCCGTTCAACTGATCCGGATGAACCTGGCTTATGTGGATGACAGCACGGCCGAACAAATTGCTGCCATGAAAGGAACCCCGACGGAACCCGGGCAGGACAGCCCCTTCCGGAACAGGAGCGTGGAAGAGAACCTGTCGCTTTTCGAAAACATGAAAAACGGAAAGTATACCGATGGGGAAAAGGTCCTCCGGGCCAAAATCGATATGGCTTCTCCCAACATGCATCTGCGTGATCCGCTTATGTACAGGATCCGGCATACCGTACATCACCGTACGGGCAGTCAATGGTGCATTTATCCCATGTACGATTTTGCCCATGGCCAATGCGATTCCATTGAAAAAATTACGCATTCCATCTGTACGCTGGAGTTTGAAGTTCACCGGCCGCTCTACGAATGGTTCATCGAAAAGCTTGGTATTTTTCCCAGCAGGCAGTATGAATTCGCCAGGCTCAATCTGAATTATACCGTTATGAGTAAACGAAAACTGCTGCAGCTGGTGACCGAAAAACACGTGAACGGCTGGGATGACCCGCGCATGCCTACCATCAGCGGTCTGCGCAGGAGGGGGTACACCCCTGAAAGCATCCGGGAATTCTGTGACCGTATCGGCATTGCCCGCAGGGAAAATATCATTGATGTGGGTTTGCTGGAGTTCTGCATCCGCGAAGACCTGAATAAACGCGCCAACCGGGTGATGGTCGTCCTGGACCCGCTGAAACTCATCATCACCAATTACCCGGAAACACAGGAAGAAATCCTGCATGGTGAAAACAACCCCGAAGCCCCGGATGGAGGCGGAACCCGTGAACTTCCCTTTTCCAGGGAATTGTGGATCGAACGTGACGACTTTATGGAAAATCCGGGGAAAAAATATTTCCGCCTGGGACCCGGGCTGATGGTCCGCCTTAAAAACGCTTATATCATCCGCTGCGACAACTTCATCAGGGACGCAGCAGGCGGTATCACGGAAGTGCATTGTTCCTACCTGCCCGAAAGCAAAAGCGG
This sequence comes from uncultured Flavobacteriaceae bacterium, assembly GCA_964458125.1. GTDB lineage: Bacteria > Bacteroidota > Bacteroidia > AKYH767-A > OLB10 > CAYWHE01. The sequence goes on from CAYWHE010000100.1 coordinate 1,489, forward strand.
TCACGATACCAGCGGCATCCATGTGAAGGGAACCATTCACTGGGTCAGCGCCAGGCATGCCGTACCGGTCACCCTGAACCTTTATGACCGGCTCTTTGGGGTGGAGGATCCTTCATCCGGGGAAGGTGATTTTAAAACCTATATCAATCCGCACAGCCTGGAAGTGATCAGCGGCGCGCCGGGAGAACCTTCTTTGGCCCTGGCCGTACCGGGCGATAAATTCCAGTTTATCCGGAAAGGTTATTTTTCCGTCGATCCCGATTCCGTGCCCGGGCACCTGGTTTTTAACCGCACCGTTTCGTTAAAGGACAGCTGGGCTAAACAACAGCAGCAACCCTGACCCCATGGGACATCAGATTTCCGTTGAAGGAATTGAATGCTACGCTTTTCACGGCTGCCTGCCGGAAGAAAAAATTATCGGGGGGCGGTACCGGGTGGATGTATACGTGACCGCTGACGTCTCCCGGTCGTTCCAAACGGATAACCTGGCCGACACCGTTGATTACGGCCTGATCAATCACATTGCCAGGACGGAAATGGCTATCCCTTCCCGGCTGATCGAGCATGCCGCCTGCCGGATACTTCAAAAGCTAAAGGAACTGATACCTGCTCCTGAAAAAATTTCGGTGCGGGTGACTAAGTTTAATCCCCCCGTGCAGGGAGGTGTGGAACGGACGGCTTTCACCGTCAGCTGGCCGGAATAAGTCCTGTTCAGGGTCGGTTTGTCTGCACGGGAACAGAACTCCCGGTGCTGGAAAGCTGGCGCACGGTTTCCATGATGGCCAGCGCATCAAAATGACATTCGCGGTAAAGTTCTTTCTGTTCACCGTGATCTACAAAACGGTCCGGGACACCCAGCCGGGTGATGCCGGCCATATACCCGTTGTCTATCATGAACTCGGCAATGGCGCTGCCGAAACCGCCCATGATGGCGGCATCCTCCACGGTGATGATCTTTTTGAATTCTGAAAACACCTGGTGCAGCAACACCTGGTCGAGGGGCTTGACAAAGCGCAGGTCGTAATGAGCCGGATATAACCCTTCCGTAGCCAGCTGATCGCAGGCCTGGACGGCAAAGTTTCCAGGGTGGCCGATGGTGAGGATGGCCACCTCTTCCCCTCCCCTTATTTTACGACCCCTGCCAACCGGAATGGCCTGGAAGGGCGTCTTCCAGTCAATCATCACGCCATTGCCGCGGGGATAACGGATGGTGAAAGGACCCATATTTTCATGCTGTGCCGTGTACATGAGGTTGCGCAAATCTTCTTCATTCATGGGAGCCGATACGATCATGTTGGGAATGCAACGCATGTAGGCGTAATCCAGCACGCCGTGATGCGTAGCTCCGTCAGCTCCGGCCAGGCCTCCCCGGTCGAGGCAGAAAACCACATTGAGCTTCTGCAGCGCCACATCATGCACCACCTGGTCGTAAGCGCGCTGCATAAAGGAGGAGTATATATTGCAGTATGGAATCAGGCCCTGGGTGGCCATACCGGCGGAAAACGTGACGGCATGCTGTTCGGCTATCCCTACGTCAAAGGCCCTGTTGGGCAAGGCTTTCATCATGATGTTCATGGAACACCCGGAAGGCATGGCGGGAGTGACCCCGATAATTTTGGAGTTCCGTTCGGCCAGTTCCACCATCGTATGACCGAACACATCCTGGTATTTGGGCGGCTGGGGGCCGGTAGCCGTGGGTTTAAATATCTCGCCCGAAATCTTATCAAACAAGCCCGGAGCATGCCATTTGGTCTGATCCTTCTCGGCCTGGGCAAAACCTTTTCCTTTCACCGTCAGGCAATGCAGGATTTTGGGACCGGGGATTTCCTTCAGGTCGTTCATCACCTTCACCAGGTGGTTGACATCATGCCCGTCGATGGGGCCGAAATACCGGAAACGAAGGGACTCAAACAGGTTGCTTTGCCGAAGAAGGGCTGATTTGACGGCATTCTCCACCTTGCTGGCAATCACCTGGGCATTCGGCCCGAACTTGCTGATGAGCCCGAGCAGCTTCCATACTTCATCCTTGACTTTATTGTAGGTATGGGAGGTGGTGATGTCGGTGAGGTATTCTTTGAGCGCCCCTACATTGGGATCTATGCTCATGCAATTATCGTTCAGGACAACCAGCAGGTTGGAGTTCTCCACTCCTCCATGGTTCAGCGCCTCGAACGCCAGGCCGGCTGTCATGGCCCCGTCCCCGATGACGGCAATATGCTGCCTGTCCCTTTCTCCCTTCAGCCGGGAGGCTACGGCCATACCCAAAGCGGCGGAAACGGAGGTGGAAGAATGACCTACCCCAAAGGTATCATAAGGGCTTTCCGAGCGTTTGGGGAAGCCGCTGATGCCCTTGTAAATACGGTTGGTATGAAACACGCTCCGGCGCCCGGTCAGTATTTTATGACCATAGGCCTGGTGACCCACATCCCAAACCAGCTGGTCGTAAGGGGTATTAAAAACATAATGCAGGGCGACCGTGAGTTCCACCACCCCGAGACTGGCTCCGAAATGGCCCCCGTTAACAGAGACAATATCAATGATAAACTGCCGTAATTCTTTGCAGACCCTTCCCAGGTCCTCCGGCTTCAGTTTTCGTAAATCCTCGGGAACGTTTATTTTTTCCAGCAACTCGCCGGCCTTTATTTCCATCAATATGCTGCTTTCGCGTAATTCAACCCGCAAATTTACGACATTTTACCTTTCCGGCATGCAGAAACAGGCAGAAAATCAGGTCGCGGACAAACCCCGATTTCATTCCATTTTCCGTGTCCAGCCGGGCTGAACCGCACCTTCCCTGGGCATAAAATCATCCATCACCGGCTTCAGGTCAATCACGACTGAACCATTGCAGGCCTCAAGCCCTTTCACCTGTATTTTTTTTCCTTCCTTATTCAGGAATTTAACAATACAGGAGCCGAACAATCCATTCCGGATTCCGGTTCCTTCCAGGTCTTCCCGCGATTTGGCCTTCTTCAGCATGCTTTCCCCGTCCGGGTGCCTGTAAAAGATGACTTCCAGGTGAGTAAACACATAAAGGTCCTCAAAGGCTTTGTCGGGTAAGGTTTCCGCTAAAATGATCACCGATTCCATCTCCCTGTATCCCGGATGCCCTTCCGGTGAGATGCCGTTGGATATAATGCCTATGGGTTTCACATCCATTTTTCTGTTGGGTATAACGGGTTTTCAGTCTGGAACATTATCCGGGAAGACTTAACATGAAGTTAAAAAAACTGCCCTTAATCAGGATACGAATATAGCGATAAAATTACGGAATGGCATTTCCCTGGTATATTTTATCACCTTTCGGATGGTCCTCTTACAGGAACTGGCCCCGTATTTCAAATTGGTGGTTGCTGAAAAACCTTATGGCCTGGCTGCCTCTGATGAAGAATCCTGATTTTGGTCTATACTGCAGGAAGAGATCCGAACGGTAATAAAAATTCCGGAAGCTGCTTTCCATACTTATTTCCTGTACGGAATCATGCTGAAAAAAAATCTCCACCCGTTTCACCTGCAGGCTGCTGTCGGCCGAAATATACCTGACCCTCATGCCGGAAGCCGCCTGCAGCGTATCCGTACGATAGAGCGTTTCCCAGGCCTTCCGGTTGAGGTCGCATCCCGAAAAAAGGCCGAATTCCTTCGTCCAGGATGGGTTCGTAAAGACTTTTGATTCGGGGATTCCGTCCTTTAAAACCGTTTTTTTTAATTGAACTTTTTCTTCGCCGCAACGGGATGCTTCCTTTGAAAAATAAACGGACAGGCTGAAATAAGGTCCCTCCGGCAATGCCTGTTGCAGGGAGGATGAAGAGCATCCTGCTAAAATAAACAGGTAAAACGCTCCTGGAATAAATCCCCAAAAAAACAACCGGGCCCTTTTCAATCTTTTCATGGAAGTGGTCAACTACAAATGTACGGGTTTGCACCATTTCCCGCCTATTCCTTTACAAATTTCCCGTATAATTTCCCCTGGTTGGTTTGTATGGAAATCAAGGGTAAGAATCCCGGGGCAAGCAGCAGCGTATTGAACCGATCCCGATACGCTTCGCGACCGGGATTCGTTGCCTCATTCCACGATCATTTTCACTCCGGTGATTTTGCCTCCTCCATCGTACAGTCTGATGAAATAAATGCCGGGAGGCAACCCTTTCCTTTCTATTTCAAGCGTATGCCGTCCGGGTTTTGAAAAAATCCGAACCCGTTCTCCAAAGGTATTGTAAATGAATAATTCGCTTTTAGCAAGATTGGTTTCTGCCGGCAGGGTTAACGTGGTGATGGAGACAAAAGGATTCGGATACAGGCGCAGACCGGATCCAGATTCATCCGTCACCCGGCAGTTATTGACGGTAACGGCTTTGGAGAAATAAGCTGAATTGGCACAGGCATTTTGTGAACGGACTTTAATGTAACCGGATGTGGCGAAGCTGCCCATGTTTACAAGTATGGAGCTGGTACCCTGGCCGCTCGCTATGGTTGAGCCCGTCGGTACTGTCCAGTTGTAGGAAGTAGCGCCACTGAGCAATGGCGTATCATAGCTTACCGAAAGGGCGCTGTCGCAAACCGTTCCTGGTCCGTTGATCAGGGCAGGCGCATACGGTTTCGCATAAACACCCATGCTTTTTTCCGCACTGCTGGTGCATGGTGTATTGGATTTGACATAGATCTTGCCGCTGAGTCCGTTGGTATAGTTTACAACTATTGATGTGGATGTTGTGGTATACGGCAATGTTGAACCGTAAATGGTTGCTCCGGGAACTGTGGTACGCCATGTATACGATACGGCATTGGCAACCGGAGTTATGGTATATGTTCTGCTGACATTGCAATCCGCATAAACAGCTCCATTGACCGGGCCCGGAACAGCCGGAGAATTAATGCTTATCCTTAATTTGCTTTCAGCGCTGGAGCCTTTGCAGTTTACGGCTTTCACACGTAAGGTATCGCCGGCAAAGGTTGAGTCAAACTGAAGCACCACTAACGTATCTGGAGTATGCAGGGCGAGGGCAGAGCCATTCACTGTTGCACCCGGCGGAGGGGTCCAGGTATAGTATTCTGCATTGGACACTTTTCGAATGGAATAAATGCCGCTATTCAGGCATACGTTGGCAGGACCCGTGATTGCACCCGGCGTGGTGACGCCGTTTCGAAGCAAAACCGATTTGCATGCGGCTGCTCCGGTCCCACAGGTTGCATTGCTTCCAGCCGTGCAGATACTGCCCGATGAAGCGTTGGATGCATAGCTGATGGTAATGGAGTTGGAACCCTGCCCGGCGGTTATCGTTGCACCTGTGGGTACGGTCCAGTTGAAAGTAACGCCAGCCTGCGGAGTTACGCTGTACACATTTCCGGTGGTTGGTTTGCAAAAGCCGGTGTTGCCGGAAATGCCGGATATTACAGGGGATTTGTTAGCCGTTACCAGGATGGCATTTGAAACCACTGTTCCGCATATATTGGAAACTTCACATGTATAAGTTCCCGTTTCACTGGCCGCCTGGACCTGGCTGAATCCGCTGAAGAAAGCAACTCCATTTCTTTTCCATACCGTGGATACTCCGCTGCCGGATAACGCGGCGGTAAGGTTAACGGAACTGTTGCAGAAGGCAGTAGGTCCATTGGCAGAGAGGGATACCGTTGGCAGCGTATAAGCGGTAATTACCCTGGCGGCAGTCGTATAGGTTCCGCAGGATGCCGTAACTATACACGTATACGTACCTGCAGCTGTCACGTTGTACGACGTGGAGGTTGCGCCGGGTATGTTTGTTCCGTTATTCTGCCATTGATAACTGTAACCGGGCGTGGGAAGATAAACCGGGTAAACGGACTGGCTGTTTTTCAGCGTTAGCAGAATATTTCCTCCTGCACAGATCCCGTACGGTGATTGATTGATGGAAAACCCGGTTACGGATGCGGCTTTATTAACCGTAATGCTGTTGCTGTTGGCGCTTGTACAGCCCGCAGCAGAGACCTGAACCCTGTAACTGCCCGAATCGGTTGCCTGGTAATTCAACTGGGTTGCCCCGGGGATATTTGCGCCATTTCGCTGCCACTGATATGCGGTAAGATAGAAATTCGATGCAGCATTCAGTTGTACATAGCCGTTTGGACAAAAGCTGAGGGCGGTGTTATACGTTACCGCCGGGTTTACTGTTGAGGTCACATAAACATACCGGTAATCCGAAGTTACGGTTCCACAGGGTGTGTTTTCAACCACCGAATACCATCCCCCCGGGGCAGATGCAGTAAAAGCAGATGTTGTAGCCCCGGCTACCGGTACGCCATTATGGTACCATTGATACGATATTCCGGCACCAGTGTTTGCCTGCAGGGTAGCCGATGCCCCCTGGCAGAGGGTAATGTTTGAAACAGGAGTGATGGTTGCGCTGCATGGCTGAACACAGTCGATCCGCATATTTTTGATGGTATTCCCGGCATTGGAATTCGCATCAAAGAGCAGCAGGTAAGTGGTGTTGGCGGTAAGCGGTCCGAAGGTTACTCCCTGGGGATGTTGGGCAACGGCAACGGCACAAATCCATCCTGATGTGTCACAACTGCCCATGGGCTTGTAAAAAAAAGCGATTGAATTTCCGGTATAGTATGACCCGCTGTAATTGGTAAGCTGGTACAGCCCGCTTTGGGAAGGAATGAACCGGTATACGGCTTCTGAGGAGTTGTTGGCTACTGAAGGACAATTGAGGGTCCAGTTACCGGTATTGTCCAACAGGGAATGAGAATAGGTAAAGGTTGATCCGCAGCCAAGCAAGGGTGCATTGGCACAATCGACGGATGAGCGGAAGGTGATTTTTGCATTGGCGGAGTATGTTGAACCGCAAGGTGACCGGAGGTACACATCATACATAACATAAGATGACAAACCCGTCAGCGTATAGGGTGAGGTTACATTCCCGGCCATGGAACCATTGCCTTTTCTTCCCGTACCCGGAGTAAATCCGGCAGGACCGTATTCAAGTACTACGGGATTAGGGCATGCGCAATCGAACGTTAACACGGCGCTGGTCGGCAGCACATTTGAAATGGAAAGGTTTTTGGCATTGCCGCAGGTAATGGTTAGCGTGGCAGTACCGATGATGTTCGAGTCGTTTGGAAATATCAATATATCATAAACTTCGCCTGCGGCTAAATTACCAAGTGTAAAAATAATACGGGAAGTCCCAAGGCTTTGTATTTGCGCCGGCGGCTGATAATACTTTAACTCACAGGTGTCATTTGATTTTCGCCAAAAAACGGAAATTCCTCCCCATGCGAAGGTGTAACTGAGGTCGAAGTCATACGCTGCCGTAGCTGAAGGCGTAAATCTGGCAATTGCTTCCTCGCCGTGGGTATCCGGGAAAAGGTTCACGTTATTCCATAATGCGGGGGCAAAATACTGAGTTCCCGCCCATCCAAAAGGGTATAAATCAAGAGTACTTCCCAATGATCCGTAGGTGTATTGAGGGCATTGGGCGAATGCAGTGTAACCGGAATGCAGGCAAATAATGCAAAGGCTGAATGAAATGATAAGCTTTTTCATGGGCTGCGCAATTTATTCCACTCAAAGTTAACATTCTGTTTTGATTTTTGCAACAGTGATTTCAGGAAAAGAAACAAGGCCTTTGCCCTTACAAATCCATAAATGCATGGAGATCCCGGCGTTTCTTCACGGATGTAAACTTCACCACAAACGTTGAAATCAACAGATGTGACCGGTAGTCATGACCCTTATTTTCTTTACCCGAAGGGAACTTAAAGCCCTGGTTTTTCTGCCGGTTCAGGGACCATCCGAAACCGTGAGGCCAGACTCAGATCTTGGAATCAAATGACCCTGAAAAATGATTTCCTTCCAATCCATTCAAGGGAAAATCTTCTTTTAATTGGAATGCATTTCTTTTATCTTTACCACGTGATTCCTATTACGAGAGGGCTCTTCATATTAACCTTAATCCAATATCCATGAACCGCACCGTCACCATTCTTGTCTTACTGCTACCTGTTGCCGGTTTTTTAATTGCCCGCCAGAACACAGCAACAATAAACAACCCTATGAAACCTGCGAAAGTCCCAAAAATCAGTACAGACAACGAACCCAGGGCCACCGGAATTGGAGGAATTTTCTTCTTTTCGGAAAATCCTGCGGAAACCAAAAAGTGGTATGCCAGCAACCTGGGCCTGTGCAACAAATTTTAAAAAACGTGAAGGATACGGTGAATAATGGAATCTTCCGGCTTCTTCCGGAAACGTTTTTTTGGAAACCCTGCCTTCCTGACAATATTCTGTCAAGAGCGTTCCGGGTAACAGGTTGAAAATTCGTTCCATTACGTTCCTGCACGCAGCGCCCTTGCCAGGAAGGGTTATGGAGGAAAGCGGTCAGTTAATTCCAGGCTGATCGAAAGAACTTACCTGGTTATCGGTTGAACGTTTAAGCCAATGAACTATCCGGTGCTGATTAAATAATCATTCCGGCTCCAACCGTCTCATTGGTGTGCTCATCAATTAAGATGAGGCTGCCGGTGATGCGGTTGATGCGGTAGCTGTCGAAAAGAAGAGGCTGTGTGGTTCTGATCTGGATGCGGGCAATGTCGTTCATCCGGATCTCCTTGTCCGTTTCATTCCGGTGCAGGGAGTTGATGTCTACTTTGTATTTGACTTCCCTGATCACACAACGGGCATCCCGGGTGGTATGCTTCAATGCATATTTGCCTCCCTGTTCCAATTTCCTTTCATGAAGCCAGCAAATCATCAGGTCGATGTCCTGGCTGACGGCGGGTTGGTTGTTTTCACGCACGATCATATCCCCGCGACTGACATCGATTTCATCTTCCAGCGTAATGGCCACCGACATGGAAGGGAAAGCTTCTTCCACTTTTCCATCAAAGGTTTCAATGGCTTTCACGGTGGAGGTGAACCCGGAAGGCAGCACGGTCACCCGGTCTCCCGGCTTAAAGATACCGCCGGCAACACGGCCGGCAAAGCCCCTGAAGTCATGAAAGGCATCGTCACGGGGACGGATGACATACTGCACCGGGAAACGGCAGTCGATATGGTTCGTATCGGCGCTGATGTGAATATGTTCCAGCAGGTAGAGCAGGGTCGGGCCTTTATACCAGTCCATGTTGCGGCTCTGATCCACCACGTTATCTCCTTTCAGGGCGCTGATGGGAATAAAATGCACGTCCTTCACTTCCAGTTTGGACGCCAGTTTCTTAAAATCGTCCACCACGCTTTCAAAGGTATCTTCCGAATAATCCACCAGGTCCATTTTGTTGATGCAAACAATAATGTGCGGGATCTGAAGCAGGGAAGCGATGAAGGAATGCCTGTTGGTTTGTTCAAGCACGCCTTTGCGCGCATCCACGAGGATGAGCGCCACATTGGCGGTAGATGCCCCGGTGACCATGTTGCGCGTGTACTGGATGTGACCGGGCGTATCGGCGATGATGAATTTTCGTTTAGGGGTGGCGAAATAACGGTAAGCCACATCAATGGTGATGCCCTGTTCCCGCTCGGCACGCAAACCGTCGGTGAAATAAGACAGGTCGATTTCCCCCTTTCCTTTCAGGATGCTGGTTTGTTTAACCGCTTCGAGCTGGTCTTCAAAAATAGACTTGCTGTCGTACAGCAATCGTCCGATCAGCGTACTTTTTCCGTCATCCACGCTTCCCGCGGTGGTAAAACGGAGGAGTTCCATGTTCAGGTAAGTATTGGCGTTTTTAGGTGTCATAAGGTCTGGTCAGAAATTAAAAATATCCTTGTTTCTTGCGGTCTTCCATGGCTGCTTCGGAGCGCTTGTCATCGGCACGGGAGCCCCGCTCCGTGGTGCGGCTGGCTGCGATCTCATCAATGATTTCGGCAACCGTGGATGCCGGTGATAAAACGGCGGCCGTACAGGTCATGTCACCGACCGTTCGGTAACGCACCCGCATTTTTTCGATGTGCTCATTTTCGCGTAAGGGCAAAAATTCCGTTTCCGCCAGGATCATTCCGTCTCGTTTAAAGCAGTTGCGGTCGTGTGAAAAATAAATCTCAGGCAGGGGCAGTTTCTCCATGTAGATGTATTGCCAAACGTCCATTTCCGTCCAGTTGCTCAGGGGAAACACCCGGAAATGTTCACCGATGTTCTTTTTTCCGTTGAGCAGGTTCCACAATTCGGGACGTTGGTTTTTGGGATCCCACTGTCCGAATTCATCACGGTGGGAAAAGAAACGTTCCTTGGCCCTTGCTTTTTCTTCATCCCGGCGAGCCCCGCCCAAAGCCGCATCAAACTTATGTTCCTCAATGCCATCCAGCAGGGTAATGGTTTGCAGGACGTTCCGGCTGGCATTGGGCCCTTTTTCTTCCTTGGCTCTGCCCTTGTCGATGGAATCCTGTACGAGTTTCACCAGCAGGTTGGCCCCGATGGACTTCACCAGGTTATCCCGGTACAGCAAGGTTTCAGGAAAGTTATGTCCCGTATCAATATGCATGAGCGGGAAAGGAATTTTGGCGGGGAAAAAGGCCTTTCGGGCCAGGTGGGTCATGACGATGGAATCCTTTCCGCCTGAAAACAGCAGCACGGGACGCTCAAATTGTGAAGCCGTTTCACGGATGATGTAAATGGCCTCCGATTCAAGTTCCTTCAGGTGGTTTAACTGGTATAAAATCATAGTTCTAATCGTATTTCGGGTAATATTTTTTCAAGAATAAGCCGGGCCCCTTCTTCGGGTGATACCTGGTCGGAATGAATGGTGATTTCAGGGTATACGGGCTCTTCAAAAGGGGAACTGATACCGGTGAAATCCCTGATCTCACCGGCCCTGGCTTTTTTGTACAATCCCTTCACATCACGTGCTTCGCAAACTTCAACCGGGCAATTTACGAAAATTTCAATGAATTCGCCTGCTCCCAGTATGCTTCGTACCCGGTCGCGGTCTTCCCGGAGTGGTGAGATAAAGGCCGTGAGAACAACAACACCGGCATCCGTAAAAAGTTTGCTCACCTCCCCGATACGCCGGATGTTTTCCTTTCTGCCTTCCAGGGAGAAATCCACATTGCTGTTCAGCCCGTGCCGGATATTATCTCCGTCAAGCAGGTAGGTATGATACCCCAGGCGGTACAATTCTTTTTCTACTATTCCGGCCAGCGTGCTTTTCCCCGATCCGGAAAGACCTGTGAACCACAGCACCGCGGATTTGTGTTTGTTCAGTTGTTGCCTGAGTTCCCGTGTGACGGGATAATGCTGTTTGACAATATGTAATTTTTGTTCCGTCATTCGATTAATAAAGATCATACATATAGCCCAGGATAAGCAGGGCGGCAACCATGAATATCAGGGTAAGCGGGGTTCCCACCCGAACATAGTCCCTGAATTTATAACCTCCCGGTCCGTAAACCATCAGATTGGTCTGGTAACCGAAGGGGGTGATGAATTCCGCGCATCCCGCATACGCAATCGCCAGGATGAAAGGTGTATAGGAAAGACCCGGATCCGTTGTCATCCTCAGTTTAGCCACCAGCGCCATGGCAATGGGAAAGGTGATGGCTACCGATGCCTTGTTGGTGATGATCATGCTGAGTATGTTGGTGATGATATAGATTCCCACGAGGGAGGCCATGGGGCTGTGAAACGGTTCAAGCAGTTGAATAATTTTATCCGCAAAGAAATCATCGGCCCCCGAGTTGGAAATAGCCCTTCCTACGGCCAGAGCCAATGCCAGGATGATAAACAGGTCGTAATCGATCCCGTTCCTCAGATCTTCAAAAGCAATGATTTTCATCAACCCGATGACGGATAATGGAATCATCAACGTGATGAACAGGTTGATGTCGGTAAATGCGCTGATGAGGAAGGCTGACAGCGTGGACAGGATGATGACGGTAGTTTTCATCCGGCTGATTTTGATCAGGTCTTTGACATTGGAAATGATGTAAAAATCATGCGTGGTGCGCACCCGGTCCTGGAAATCGTTGCCGGCCACCAGCAACAACAGATCACCGGGTTTCAGGGTGATTTCGCCGATGCTTCCGGTCAGCTTTTCGCCGTCACGCTTGACGGCTACAATGGCGGCATCGTACTGACCACGGAAGCTGGTGTCCCGCACCATATTGCCCACCAGGGAGGAGTTTCCCGACACCACCACTTCAATGACACGGGTACGGTCATGTTCGGGCATGGAGGTGAAATGCGGAAGGGAAAGCCTGTTGGGATTTTCAACGAGTTCGATAATGGTTTCCGTGGCACCGGCAAAAATGAGTATGTCGTGCTGCTGAATAATTTCATCCGGGCTAACCGGTGAAAAGTGGGTGCCGTTTCGGTGTATTTCCACAAGGAAAAGACTTCGAAGGTTGCGCAGGTTCATTTCCACCGTTTTCCCGACAAACTCAGATCCGGCAGGCACATGGGTTTCCACCAGGTAGTCCCCCGATCGTTCTTCAAAATCTTCCAGCGGGTCTTTGCGATCGGGTAACACACGGCTGGCGTAAAAAATAATGTACAGACCCCCGACGAAAATAAGCGGGATGCCCACGTAGCTGAAATCAAAAATATGCAGGGGGAGGATATCCGGATTTCTAACGGAAGCATCCGTGGCCAAAGCATTCACTACCAGGTTGGTGCTGGTGCCGATCAGCGTGGCCGTACCGCCAATGATAGTGGCATAGGAAAGAGGGATCAGTACCTTGGAAGGGGAGATTCCTTT
>CAYWHE010000101.1:0-14032 GCA_964458125.1 uncultured Flavobacteriaceae bacterium
CAACCAGGTGGATTACAACTTCAGCAGCCTGCCCAAAGGCGTGTACATGGTACACCTCACACAATCGGGTGAGAACAAAGTGCTGAAAGTGGTTTTACAGTAAGTAGAATCTGAATATTGCGAAGGGGGCTGTTCCGGAAGGAACAGCCCCCTTTTGTATAGCCGTTATAACCTTATTAAAACAATTGACCGGGACAGTAAGGTGAGCGTGTAAAAATTACGCCGGGCATTTGGCCCGGTATGATTCGCGATATTTATGTAGGTTTGCAGGGAAGTAGCTATGGAAATCCCTACGCCTATATTGCAGGTTCAGCACCTGTCGGTCGCCTTTGAGTCGCGTGAAAACCTGGTTACCGCAATTGATGACATCAGCTTTTCGCTGAACCGGGGAGAAACCATTGGCATCGTTGGGGAGTCGGGTTCCGGTAAATCCGTGACCTCACTATCCATCATGCGGCTTTTGCCGGAACCCGCAGGCAAAATTACCGGAGGTCAGCTGTTGTTTCATAGTCCTGCGGCTGAAGGACAGACAACTGTTGACCTGGCCCTGTTACCGGAAAATAAAATGAGGGCAATCCGGGGAAAAGAAATAGCCATGATTTTCCAGGAGCCTATGACTTCGCTAAACCCCGTCATTACCTGTGGAGAACAGGTGGCCGAGGCCATCCGGCTGCATCACAGGGGCATATCCAAAAAGGAAGCCTGGGAGAGGACTCTTGAATTGTTTAAGAAGGTCAGGCTGCCTCGTCCGGAAAATATTTTAAAAACGTATCCTCATCAACTCTCCGGCGGACAAAAACAGCGGGTGATGATTGCCATGGCTATATCCTGCAATCCATCCGTGCTGATAGCGGATGAGCCGACAACGGCTCTTGACGTTACGGTACAGGCTACGATCCTGGACCTGCTCAGACAGCTTTGTGAAGAAAACAGGATGAGCATGATTTTTATTTCCCATGACCTGGGCGTCATTGCAGGTATTGCCGACCGCGTACTGGTGATGTATAAAGGGAAGTTTGTGGAACAGGGCCCTGTGAAGGAATTGTTCAGGAACCCCGTTCATCCCTATACGAAGGGGCTGCTGGCCTGCCGCCCTCCGCTGGACCGGAAATTATTCCGATTGCCGGTGCTGAGCGATTTTATGCAGTTGGATGAAGGGGGGAGGATGAAGGAAACCAACATCGGTATCCGGGAACTGCAGGATTCTTTTATAATAAGGGAAGAGGACGAAAAGGTCAGGAAAAATGAACTTTTCACACATAAACCCGTGCTGGAGGTGACCTCGCTGAAGACATGGTTCCCGCTCAAGTCAGGCCTTTTCAGCAGGGGCAAACAATTCGTAAAGGCCGTTGATGATGTGTCGTTCGTGGTTTACCCCGGTGAAACCCTTGGACTTGTGGGGGAATCAGGTTGCGGGAAATCGACACTGGGCCGGACCATACTCCGGTTGATCGAACCGCAGGAAGGGAAGGTGCTCTTCAAAGGAAAGGACCTGACGGCTCTTAACCGGAAGGAAATGAGGGTCATCCGGAAGAAGTTGCAGATTGTTTTTCAGGATCCCTATTCCTCCTTAAACCCCAGGCTCACGGCCGGAGATGCCATCCTGGAACCTATGCAGGTGCATGGGTTGCATGAGGATACGCACGAACGGAAAAAGAAAGTACTGGAACTCCTGGAACGGGTTAATTTGCCGGCCGCCAGTTTTGGCAGGTATCCGCATGAATTCAGCGGCGGACAACGCCAGCGAATCGTTATTGCCCGTGCTCTTGCCCTTCAGCCTGAGTTTATCATCTGCGATGAATCGGTTTCTGCATTGGATGTATCCGTGCAGGCCCAGGTATTGAACCTGCTCAATGAACTGAAAAAGGATTTCGGCCTCTCCTTTATTTTTATCTCCCATGATTTAAGCGTGGTTAAATTCATGAGCGACCGGATGCTGGTGATGAACAAAGGAAAAATTGAAGAGCAGGGGGATCCTGAAACCATTTATAAATCCCCTTCTTCCGACTATACGCGGAAACTCATAAACGCCATCCCTAAAGGATTGTAATGGTAATTTTTCTATGGGGCTAATGTTTTTAATAATCAAGGCCTTCACAGAATTAATTTCAACAGTCCTTCAGGATAAAAAAAGTTTGGGGTATACTGCTATCCGGACCTTAAAATCCATTAGTTTTGTATTTCATTAACCTAATCAGTTCAGGCCTTCAAAAGCCGCTTTCTGTATCTAACCCAGTACAGCAAGTTCATGAAAAAAACGCTTACTTTCTTCCTGGTTATCATTTCGGTGGCATTCGTCATCATCACGATGTTTGTCGAATAACCGCCTTTTATTCCAGGTAGTCATTCTCCTTCCTCATGCATCAGCTGTGGTGGCGGAAAGACGCAGTGATATTTTATAAATCATTAAATTTCAATAATATATATTCAATACCCACTGACATT
This sequence comes from uncultured Flavobacteriaceae bacterium, assembly GCA_964458125.1. Classification (GTDB taxonomy): domain Bacteria; phylum Bacteroidota; class Bacteroidia; order AKYH767-A; family OLB10; genus CAYWHE01. The sequence goes on from CAYWHE010000101.1 coordinate 2,446, forward strand.
AGCTTATTTTTGTCGCAGTTTCGCTTGTTTTTCAACCATATTCTGGCTTAGAGTGGGTTTTGGAGCCTCGGACCCAAAGTAATCCCTTTTGGTTTACGTTATTTTTTTTACCTTTGCCTCCCTTCTGCATAAAAAAACAGGGTTAAGGAGGAAAAGGAGATGGGATACCTGTCGGAATTTAGGATACCTTTTGTGGGCTTATCCATTGGGGTGCACCAGTTCAATTATGCAATTGAGGACCAGTTCTTTGAGCATTTTGAGAATGCCGTTATTCAACATGGGCGGTTAATGGTTTTATTAACCTTAACCAAACAGGAGACCTTGCTTCAGCTTGATTTTAACATCAATGGGGTATTGCATGTGGTTTGCGACCGTTGTTCAGAAGACTTAGACCTGCCTGTGGAAGGACAAAGCCAGTTAATCATAAAGTTGGGGGATGAGGAAAAGGAGATCAGTGAAAACATGATTATGATCAACCGGAATGACCATGAGATTCATGTGGCCCAGTTCATTTATGAATACATCTCCCTGCTGCTGCCGCAGCGGATTGTTCACCCGGATGATGCGAATGGAAAGAGTACCTGTGATAAGAAAACCATACATGCCCTGGAGCATTTCTCACAAAAGACTCATGCAGAAGATCCGAGATGGGAAGCGCTTAAAAAGCTCAGGCTTAAATAATTCAGTAAAGAAAAATTAAACCGAAATAAGTAAAACCGATCAAATAATTTTAACTCATGCCACATCCTAAACACAAGATTTCCAAGTCAAGAAGGGACAAAAGAAGAACGCATGACAAAGCCGCAGTGCCGACTGTCGCTATTTGTTCAACCACCGGAGAACCTCATTTGTATCATCGTGCATACTGGCATGAAAACAAAATGTATTACAAAGGCAAGGTGGTCATGGAAAGAGAAGCCTGAAAGGGGCTCTTTTCATCAGCTAAACGTACAATTGGCTTATGAGGATAGGCATTGATATGATGGGAGGGGATTACGCCCCTCTTGAAACCGCCTTGGGTGCCATGCAGGCATACCGGGAAACGGGAGATCAGTGTAAACTTGTATTACTGGGCGACCAGGACCAGATCCAGGCTGTTTTCAACCAGCATGGGTTTGATGCATCGGGCATGGAGTTTATTCCGACCACGGAAGTCATCGGTATGGCCGAGAATCCTACCAGGGCCTTCACCCAAAAGCCCAAGTCTTCTCTGGCGCTCGGATTTACCATGCTGAAGGAAGGGAAAATTGATGCTTTTGCCAGCGCCGGAAATACTGGCGCCATGCTGGTTGGCAGTTCCCTCATTATTAAACCGGTCACCGGAATTCTTCGTCCCTGCATCGCTTCGATTGTGCCTAAAGAAGAAGGTGGATATGGCATCCTGCTCGATGTTGGCGTCAATGCCGATTGCAAACCCGAGATGTTGCAGCAGTTCGGGGTGCTGGGTTCCCTGCTGGCCGAATACGTTTACCACATCCGCAATCCCCGGATTGCCCTCATGAATATCGGTGAGGAGTCGGAGAAGGGTAACATCCTGAGCCAGGCCGCCCATGGCCTGCTGAAATCAACCAGGGAAATAAATTTTATCGGAAATGTGGAAGGTCGCGACCTGTTTAATAACAAAGCAGATGTTATTGTTTGCGATGGCTTTACCGGTAATATCATGCTGAAACTGGCCGAGTCGTTTTACGGACTTGTTAAAAAACGGGATATTCACGATGCCTATCTCGATCGTTTTAATTATGAGGATTATGGCGGCACCCCGGTGCTGGGTATCAATGCGAATGTGATCATTGCACATGGAATTTCAAAAGCAGCGGCTATTAAAAACATGATTCTCCTGGCCAGGGAAGTGGCCGAAGTGAGGCTTTGCGAAAAAATTTCACAGGCTCTCCAGGTTACGGTTACAGGCTAATCAGCGGGCATTCGCCAGGCTTCTTTCTCCACCCATTCTTGCAGTATTGTTGATTTAATTTGTACCTTCTGTTTTCTTTATATGACAAAAACCTTAGCTGCCATCACTGCTGTAAACGCCTGGGTACCGGATTATGTACTCACCAACAAGGAACTGGAAGGGATGGTGGATACGACCGATGAATGGATAGTGTCACGTACCGGTATCAGGGAACGAAGAATTCTCAAGGGTGAAGGAAAAGGATCCTCCGACATCGGGGCTCCTGCCGTGGAAGGTCTTTTGAAAAAACGCGGGATCAGCGCTGATGAAATTGAACTGCTGATCTGTGCAACTACTACGCCCGATATGGTTTTCCCGGCCACGGCCAATATTATCTGCGATAAAATCGGGGCTAAAAACGCCTGGGGTTACGATGTGAATGCAGCCTGTTCCGGTTTTTTATATGCATTGGCTACCGGGGCGAAATTCATTGAAACCGGATTTCACAAAAAAGTGGTGGTCGTTGGTGTGGATAAGATGTCGGCTATCCTCAACTTCCAGGACAGGGCCACCTGCATCATCTTCGGTGACGGCGGAGGGGCTGTTTTGCTGGAACCCAATGAAGAGGGTTATGGTGTTATCGATTCCGTGCTTAGAAGTGACGGGGCGGGAAGGGCCTTCCTGCACCAGAAAGCCGGCGGCAGTGCCAAGCCCGCCTCCCACGAAACGGTTGATAACCTGGAGCACTTCGTTTACCAGGAAGGACAAACGGTGTTCAAGTTTGCGGTTAAAAACATGGCCGATGTCTCGGCTGAGATCATGGAGAAAAACCACCTCAAAGGCGAAGATGTCGCCTGGCTGGTTCCCCACCAGGCCAATAAGCGGATCATTGATGCCACGGCCAGCAGGATGGGCCTGCCGGATGAAAAGGTGATGCTGAATATAGACCGGTATGGCAATACCACCAATGGAACCATCCCGCTTTGTCTATGGGAGTATGAAAAAAGGCTTAAAAAAGGAGACAACCTGATTTTATCTGCATTTGGCGGCGGATTTACCTGGGGAGCCGTTTTTGTAAAATGGGCGTATGACACACCTTGATTTGAAATAAAACCTTACTTTTGATTTTTAAAACCCCAATCAGACAATGAACAAAAAGGAGATAGAAGATCTTATCAAATTCGTTTCCAAATCAGGCGTATCGGAAGTGAGCCTGGAGTTGAAGGATGTCAAGATCACCATTAAGAATACCCAGCGTATTGTCGAACATATAGCCGCACCGGCTCCTGTGTTAATAAACCCGGTGCCGGTAGCCGCACATTCAACTCATGCCCCTGCGGCACCGGCGGTGCATAAGCCGGAACCTTCCACACCCGCTGCTGATGAATCGCGTTATGTAGCCATCAAGGCCCCGATGATCGGTACATTCTATCGTGCTTCTTCACCCGACAAGCCGAATTTTGTTAACGTGGGGGATGAGATCAAGCCGGGCAAGGTGATATGCATTATCGAAGCCATGAAATTGTTTAATGAAATTGAATCGGAAGTGGAAGGCCGGGTGGTGAAGGTACTGGTGGACAATTCCACACCAGTGGAATATGACCAGCCGCTCTTCCTGATCGATCCAAGCTGATCCGTTTTTTATAATGGCAATTCCCATCCGGAGGGAGTCTTTGTTTTTTTTTCACTCAAACCTGAAAACCAGCTTATATGTTTAAAAAAATTCTCATCGCCAACCGTGGTGAAATAGCCTTGCGGATCATCCGCACCTGTAAGGAAATGAACATCCGGACGGTAGCCGTCTATTCCACAGCCGACAAGCAAAGCCTCCATGTACGTTTTGCCGATGAAGCAGTTTGTATAGGCCCGCCTCCAAGCCGCGATTCCTACCTGAATATTGCCAATATCATTTCAGCAGCCGAAATCACCAATGCCGATGCCATTCATCCGGGTTATGGCTTTTTGTCGGAAAACTCCAAATTTTCACAGGTTTGCAAGGATCATAACATCAAATTCATCGGGGCCACCCCGGAGCAGATCGACTCCATGGGTGATAAAAGCAATGCCAAGGAGACAATGAAAAAGGCCGGTGTGCCTACCATACCCGGCTCCGACGGATTGCTCACCGACCTCAAGGAAGGCTTGTCAACAGCAAAAAAAATCGGATATCCTGTCATCCTGAAAGCTACAGCAGGAGGAGGAGGACGCGGCATGCGGATCGTATGGGTGCCGGAAGAATTTGAAGGCCACTGGGATTCGGCCAGGCAGGAGGCAGCGGCTGCTTTTGGCAACGATGGCATGTACCTCGAGAAATACATCGAGGAACCCCGTCATATCGAAATACAGATTGCGGGCGACCAGTATGGAAAGGCCTGTCATTTATCAGAAAGGGATTGTTCCATTCAACGCAGGCATCAGAAACTGATTGAAGAAACACCTTCTCCTTTTATGACCGACAAGCTCCGGAAGCAAATGGGAGAAGCCGCCATCAAAGCCGCGCTGGCCGTCAGTTACGAAGGTGTCGGCACGGTGGAATTCCTGGTGGATAAGTACAGGAATTTTTATTTTATGGAGATGAACACCCGGATACAGGTTGAACATCCCATCACCGAGGAGTTGATCAATTATGACCTCATCAAGGAGCAGATCAAGATAGCCGCAGGCGTTCCTATTTCGGGCAAGAATCATTTTCCCACCATGCATGCCATCGAATGCCGTATCAATGCGGAGGATCCCTATAATGGCTTCAGGCCATGCCCCGGCAGGATCATCAACCTGCACGTCCCGGGCGGTCACGGGGTGCGCGTGGATTCACACATTTATGCCGGTTACACCATTCCCTCCAATTACGATTCCATGATTGCCAAAATCATCACCATTGCCCAGACCCGCGATGAGGCCATCAACACCATGGAGCGGGCACTGAGTGAATATGTGATCGAAGGAATCAAGACAACCATACCGTTTCATGTGCAGCTCATGCAGAATGAAGATTTCCGGAAAGGAAATTACACCACCAAGTTTATGGAAGGCTTCAAATTGTTGTAAGACGGTTGACATCCTGGTAGCGGCCGGGCTGAAGACCGGTTTTTCTTTTGTCTTTTGACCCTGGCAACAGGAATTATGTCTGAATCTCCAGGAACCATGGCACGTACACCCGGAAATAAAAAAAAACTCAGGATATTGTTTCTCACCAGGTGGTACCCGGATGCCACCGACCCCCAGTTGGGTGTGTTTGTAAAAAAACACGCACAGGCAGCAGCCTGCTTTGATGATGTGACGCTGGCCTATATCTCTCCCCATCACCCGGAACGGCATGTGACCGACCTGTACCTGCAGGATGAAGAACAGGTCCGGCAGTTGTTCCTCCATTACCGGCAGTCGCGATTTGCCTGGCTGAATGCCCTGAGGTATTTTTTAAAAATCAACCGGGCCTGGAAGGCGGCACTTAAAAACGCAGGGCGTCCGGATGTCATCCATGCCAACCTGCTGACCAGGACAGGATTGCTGGCTCTGTACCTGTCACGCAGGCATGGAGTGCCGTATGTCATTACGGAACACTGGACAGGATTTGTAAACGGAAAATACCGGAAGAAACCTGCCTGGTACCGTTGGCTTGCCAGGCAGGTGGTGAAGCGTGCGGCTGCCCTGACCGTTGTTTCAGACAGTTTACGGAAAGCGATGGTGGAACTGGGATTTGGGCCTGAAGTGAAGGTGATACCCAACGTGGTGGATGTTCCGGCCCGCACTGCCGTTCAGGCGCATGCGAAAACCAGGTTCCTTACCGTTGCGGATTTGCTGGATGAACAGAAAAACATCAGCGCCACCCTGCGCGCGACAGCACGGATTGCCGCCGACAGGCAGGATTTTGAATTTCACCTCATTGGCGGAGGCCCGGATGAGGACATGCTAAAAAAGCTGAGTGATGAATTGGGGATAAAGAATACTTTTGTTTTCTTCCATGGTCGTAAAACCAACGAAGAGGTGTATCAGCATATTTTATCCAGCGACTTTGTGGTTGTGAACAGCAGGGTGGAAACTTTTTCCGTTGTGACAGCCGAGGCCCTGGCCTGCGGAAAACCTGTTGTAGCTACTATTTCAGGAGGACCTGAAGAAATCATCACTGCGGAAACCGGTATGCTGATTGAGAAGGATAACGGACAGGAATTGGAGAAGGCCATTCGAACCATGCTCGATACCTTCAAAACATATGATCCGGTCAGGTTAAGGGTATCGGTGGAAGCCCGGTTCGGGAGAAAAGAAACAGGTCTGCAACTCCATCAATTGTATTCGGCCATATGCCGGACCGGCAAATGACAGATACTTTCTACGATAATCCATCCCACTGGAAGGCCATGCATACCCGTTATGGCGGGTCACTCAAAGCTGTGGGACGAAGCGGCCTGTCGGAGACCTATAACCGTTATAAATACAGGTCGGAAGAGGAGACTTTTATACAGGTCCTGAACCTGGTCCTGGCTGCCGGAGGAAATTCCGGGCTTCCCCTGAAGGTGCTTGAAATTGGTGCGGGCACCGGATACTGGCTTCGGGTGGTGAAGTCGTCAGCAGGAGAAAAAGGGATCCCTTTGAAACTCACCGCTCTTGACCTGAGCGGGGAGGCCCTGGAAAGACTGTCCCTGCAACTGCCCGGAACCGAGTGTCTGACCGTGAATGCCGGACTTGCAAAAACGGACCTGTTGGCTGGCCGTTTCGACCTGGTGATGGCAAATTACTGCCTGCATCACATTACCAATACCACGCAATTTCTCAATGCCCTTCAGCTAGCCGTAAACAGCGTGAAACCGGGCGGGTACCTGATGCTGATGGATTGTTTTATCGACAGGCCATATTCCCCTTATTATTCCGTTGACCCTGAAACCTATACCGGAAGCGGTCTGTCAAGAAAACTGGATCTGGTGGACCAGGTATGCTCCGGCCGCAGGATGAAACGGATCATGATGGTTGACCCGATCTCCTACCTGATGAATAATGTCCTGGAAGATAAGTCTGAAAGGGCTTTTCAAAAAAAGAGCAGGCTGTGGCGGTTGCTCCACCGGCTGTACAAATCGGAAACGATCAGCAGGTTCCTGATGCCCCTGGTCTTTCCGGTCGACCGTTACCTGAAAAACAAACACCGCGGATTCAGCACAAGACTGCTCCTTTATCATAAACAGGAATCATGACGAAGTTTGAAAAGATTGCCTCGATTATAAACAGACTCCTCCGTTCCCCCGGCGTCATCAGGGAACTGTTTGATGAGGAGTCGTTTTACCGGAATAAGGTGCAGGAAACTTACGGCCTGAAGGACGGACTCCCCCAGGTCAGCCTGACAGAGCTGTTTCCGGTATTTGACGTGACCGTGGAGCCGTTCAGCTTCCTGGACGGTACGTCCCTGCCCATCGACATAGCCCTGCTGAAATCCCTGGCATCTTCGTATAAGGATTGTCGTTATTTTGAAATCGGGACGTGGCGTGGTGAGAGTGTGGCCAACGTTGCCGCTGTGGCATCCCATTGCATTACGCTGAATCTGCCCGACCGGACCATGCGTGAAGCGGGGCTTCCGGAATCCTATGTCTCCCTGCACCGTTTTTTTTCAAAGCATCTTCCCCAGGTGCAGCATCTCCAGCATGACTCCCGGACATTTGATTTCGCACCGTATGAAAAAAAACAGGACCTGGTGTTCATTGATGGCGACCATCATTACGAAAACGTGAAATCGGATACGGCTAATGCCTTCCGCCTCCTGTCTGGCGAGGATGCCGTCATCGTCTGGCACGACTATGCGTTAAGCCCGGAATCAATCCGATGGACAGTGCTGGCAGGCATACTGGACGGGTGTCCGTCCGGCAGGAGGCCTTTCCTCTACCAGGTATCCAATACCATGTGCGCCATCTATACGACCAGGCGGCTCGCCACGCGGAAACTGACTCCTTTTGAGAAGCCTGATCATGTTTTCTCCATCCGAATAAGGACCCAAAAAGGTTGAAGGCATGCTGAGGAAAATTGCTTTTACATTTTCATCCAGGCTGTTTGTAACGGGCATTAATTTCCTGGTTATTTTGCTGACGGCCCGGTACCTGGGAGCCGAAGGGAGGGGCGTTATCAGCCTGCTGATGCTGGGCATCACCATCAACCTGCTGGTGAGCAATGTATTTGGCGGAGCGGCCATTTCCTACCTTGCACCCCGGAAGATCATCTCGCGGCTGCTTGTTCCTGCCTACGGATGGGCCATCATTTCCACCCTGCTGGTTACGGCTGTGCTGGTTGCCATCCGGCTGGTACCGGAAGAAATCGGCCTTCATTTGTTGTTCCTTTCCCTCCTGCAGGCTTTGTATAACATACACCTGAATGTCCTGATCGGCACCTCACGAATCCGGGAGCATAACCTGGTGAATGTTTTGCAGGTCAGCATGCTGATGGCAGGACTCGTGACGGGACTGATCCTCCTCGGGAACCACAGCCTCGCTTCGTATATAACTCCATTGTACGTCAGCCTGGCGGTTTCGCTTGGCGCGACATTTTATTTTTTACGGCATGAATTTCATTTCTTCCCGGCGCGCGAATGGCTCATGGAATGGAAGGCGCTGATTGAAAACGGCTACATCATACAACTGGCCAGCATAGCGCAACTGCTGAATTACCGGCTCAGTTATTACCTGCTGGATCATTTTACCTCCCTGCCGGAGGAAGGGAAAAAAATGGTCGGGGTTTACTCAACAGCTGTGGCCATTGCAGAGGCCGTCTGGCTGGTCGGGAGAAGCATGGGACTGGTGCAATACACGCGGATATTAAAGGAGCAGGATCAGCAGGGCGCCGTCCGCCTGACCCTGTTGTACGGGAAAGTCAGCCTGGTCATTTCCGTCATTATTCTTCTGCCCCTGCTGTTTTTGCCACCTCTGGTGTATGGACTGGTGTTCGGACCGGCTTTTGAACGGATTCCCTCCATTCTGCTGATGCTGGTACCCGGGGTATTGAGTTTTGCCATGGGCCTGATGTTCAGTAATTATTTTGCCGGTTTTGGACTGAACCGGGTTAATCTCCTTGGTTCCTTATGGGGATTGGGAATCACACTCATGCCTGGTCTGATTTTGGTGCCGGTGTGGGGCATGAAGGGGGCAGCCCTCACGGCCACCTTATCCTACCTGGGAACAGCTTTTTATTTAATCTACACCTTCCTGAAGCGAACAGGCATGCCCGTTCGTGCGTTATGGCCAGGCAGAAATGATTTCGCCTACGTGAAATTTGAATTAAAAAAACGGCTTAAACGCATTTAAGCTCTCAGGCGGAAATATTCCAGTTCAGGAAAACCTGCAGCTGCCGGATGATTGTTCTTTTTCGCCTGAAGTCTTCTTCAAATGGGTTGGTGCAGCCTGGAGATGCGGGAGCAAGACTGGTTTATATAAACGGAAATGTAAAAATGGAAATGAAGGAGAAAGCCGGAAGATCCTGTTGCTGCAGTCACTCAGCAATCTTCAGGATTTTCATCACGGCTTTTTTTCCTTCTGCTTTGGTGGAAGGTGGTGCCTCCCAGCCTGACAGATTAGCTACAGCGCTGAGAATTTCCAGTTCGTCCAGGCCGGGATTTTCATCCTTGATTTCCTGGAACAGCATCAACACGTCTTCCTTGTTGTTCAGGTTAATTTTATCGTCTTTCGTTGCGGGCATTGGTATGAAGATAAAACTTGTGGCATAACTAAACGTGCCCCGGGATGAAACATCCTGGTTTGTTTATTGAATTAAAAATAAGTCCGGGGCCAGGTTGTTTTAAAACTCATTTCGATGCATGAACCTTTTTTTGAGTATTCAAATATAGTCTATACCCGGCAAGCAATACTGATCAAAATCCATGACTGGGTAACACAGTATAATTTGGAAAATTTTTGTTTTTTATGAAATTATTTTTATATTTAACCCTTTAAATCAATAGTTTACGGCTATGAAAAATCTAAAAAAAATTTCTGAACTATTGGATAATCCTTCCAAAGTCAAAGGGAGAAAAAATCCCTGGGCAGGGGAGATTCTCGGTGAGAAGTCCAGGCAGCTGCTGGAAGGCATACGCAGCAACCGCTTTGAAAATGACGAGGAGGCCGCCGCTGCGTTGTACCGGGATGGAGAGGATCTGAATGGAAAGAAATTCCAGATGCTGAAGAGCAGATTGAAGAAAAAAATGATTGAGGAGTCGTTTTATATCAACCTGCAGCGGAGCCGGAAGGCTACCTACGAAAAGGCGCTGACGGATGGGTACCGGAACCTGAGCATCGTGAAAACTTTTTTATCTGCAGGATTGCGCGAGGAGGCCATTGTCATTCTGAAGCCATTATATGAAGATGCACTCCGGTTCCGTTTCACCGACCTGATACTGGCCTCGGCCCGTATGCTGCGTTACCATGCCAGCCTGACGGGGACAAAGGAGGAAATGGAAGGATATGACAGGGTGTTGATGGAAACCAGCCGGGAACTGGAAGTGGAGCTGTTTTCTGAAAAAATTATTGAAGAATTGAACCTGGAAGCCAGGTTTTCCTACTCCACCCGCAAGGACCTGGTTAAAAGAACAAAGGATTATTATGACCGCCTTTTGCAGTTTGCAGAGAAATACAAATCCCATCTGTTGCAGCTGAATTGTTTCCGGGCCGGCATCCGTTACCATGAATTTGTACAGGATTACCATGGCCTCATCCGGGTGTGTGAATCCTGCGAGGATTACCTGCAGCGGCACCCGGTATTTTATCAGCAGGCTCGTTTTGCCGAAATGGCCCTGTTTAAGATGGACGCCTGTTTGCACCTGCAGGATTACAACCGGGGCAGAGAGTATTCAGCCATCTGCAGCGCCTATTTCAGGAAGGGTACACCCAACTGGTTTGTATTCATGGAATATTTTTTCCTGCTCTGTCTCCAGACCAGGAACCTGGAGACCTGCCGGGACGTGTTCCGGGAAGTCACCAGGCATGCACGTTTCAGGCAGATGAATCCCGAGCGTAAGGAAAAATGGAAATTATTTGAAGCATACCTTCAGTTTATTTTACCGGAAAACCATACCGACAAGGGATTCAAATTGTATAAATTCATCAATGAAGTGCCGATCTATAACCGGGATAAAAAGGGATACAATGTTTCTATTCTGATCGCCCAGTTTATGCTGTTGTTGAAAATGAATGATTATGACCGCTTGCTGTTGAAACAGGATTCATTCCGGAATTACTTCAGCCGCTATGTCAAAAGGAAAACCAATTACCGCAGTTATTACTTTTCCAAAATGCTCCTGGCCGTTTTGAGGTATAATTTTCATGCCGGGAAAACGGATCAGATCGTCAGAAAATTCCTGTCCAGGCTGCGATCGCATACAGGACGCTATCACGGGGACCTGGAATCGCTGGAAGTCATCCCGTATGAACAATTATGGTCGGAGGTGATGGAGAAACTGAAGCAGCATGCAACCGGTTCCCGGTATTTCATCCAGGTTCCTGCCAGACGCGGAAGGCAAAAAAAGGAACTCTCCAAAAACATGGCGGCAGCCGTACGCTATAAGTCGGAGTCCTCACTGGTTGGATCTGTGACCGGGCTGGGTTGAAGGCATCACCTTTCCGGATGACGTTTTCACAACCTTAAATGGCTTCCGGCAGTCACAGCCTGAGGTTTTTATTCAATTCGACTTGACTTTTACAAGGACAACGTCCGAAGTGAAAGTTGTAGTCG
>CAYWHE010000102.1:0-13946 GCA_964458125.1 uncultured Flavobacteriaceae bacterium
TTCCTTTTGGCACAGCCATGAAGGCAAGCGCAGCGCGTCCTTCATGGCGGATTGTAGTTAGGCTGTCTCCAATAGACCTCCTTTATTTTTTATTTATTACTTTTACCACATTATATATAACGACACCGGTACCTTTTCAGAGATGCATCGGATCAGAAATTTAACTTTTTAAAAAATTATCTATGGAACATCCCGCTTATTGTGTTTATGTATTATTCAGCCAAAAGGATCTTTTGTTTTATATTGGCTTTACCGCAAATTTTGAAAGACGTATGAAGGAACATGCTGAAGGCAAATCCCTGAGTACTGCACCCAGAAGACCTTTTCTGGTTTTGTTGTGCGAATATTATTTCGCCAGGGAAGATGCGTTCAGACGTGAGTTGTATTTCAAAACTTCCTCCGGTAAAAAAACACTACGGCTGATGCTGCAACAGTCTTTAAAAAAAGCATTTGAAATTAATCTGATTTGATTTTTATTTACCTGCCGGTGAAGTAGACTGGCCGGTGAAGCAGAGCGGCCCAACGGCCGCACGCTTCACCGCCCTGCAGTGTGTTATTAAATTGCAATTAGTAGTTTGATAACACTACTGCAGGGCGGAATATCAATAGAAACAGTGCGGCCCAACGGCCGCATGCTTCACCGCCAGGAAGGCAGAAATATGCCTCTCGTTACCTCAACAACAAAACACTCCCATATCCTATGGTTTGAATCTGATGATTATTTTCCTGTTTATCATAAACCGCCTTCCATACGTATAAACCATCGGGTGCATTCTTTCCATCCCAGCGGACTGACAGGTCTCCGCTATGATACACCTCTTTCCCCCACCTGTTAAAAACAGAAAAGTACACCAGCCGGATATTCTTTCCAAAGCAGTAAAACTCATCGTTTCTTCCGTCATGGTTTGGTGTAAACGCGGTTGGTGCGTACAGAATGCCGTCACAGGCATCGGTAACCCGTATGCTTCGGACAGCCTCACATCCTTTATCATCAGTAACAGTGAGTATATACGTTCCTCCCGAAACGATGGTATGTTGAAATGTCGTCTCGCCCGTTGACCATAAATATGTATAGCCGGAAACGGAGTCGATGAGGGGAGTCAAAATCCATTGGTTGGTCATGCAAAAATTAATGGAAGTGTCCTGGCCGAGGGAGAAGTTAATGGGTTGTGAAACAAAAACTTCGACACTGTCGGAAACGATCTGGCATTCACCCGTAAATACAGTGCACCAATAAAACCCGGATGCGGTAATCATCACCGTTGAAGTAGTAGATCCTTCAGACCACAGGTACTGAGCATTGTTGTTATAATTGATTATGCTTAACGAAACCGGTCCGCAAGTATCGGGGCCGGTTTTAATAAGCGGCTTATCAGGCGCTGTTACCAGGATGTCATCAATATAATAATAGGAATAGTGGAGACCGGAGGTTTGTGTGCCTACATGGGTGAACACCGTATTTGCGCCGGTTTTGAAATTTCCGATGGTTATATATTCATAAGCAGAGTCGGCAATAAAACAACCCGAAATTTTGGTCCAGCCCGTCTTGTTGCTTAAAGGCAAAGCCGATACATGTCCTACCTGCGGAGTACTTTGAATGGCCAAATCATCCTGTCTGACTGGTTTAGTGATCGAGAACAGCATCCCCAGGTCACTCACTGCATACCGCGATGCTTCGGACAGACTGATTTTAAATTCAGCGTAATAGGTCTTTCCCGTCTGCAAGGGTTGGATGAGCCTCGAAGTAATATACTCGCGGTTGCCTTCGGGAACCGTGTTAAAAGCTACCGGACTATAAAAAACATACAAGCCGGCATAACCGTTTCCCCCGGAGGGCTGCTGGATGCCAAACTGGTTATCGGGCACACTAACGGAAAATGGAACTCCCAGGCAGGAATTAAAATAGTCGGATGTGCCATCTGTAGGCCGCTCCCATCCTGTACAATAATGTATCTGGCTCACATAATCAGGACAGGTTGCGTACTGCTCAAAACCGGGGTTGTTTACCAGATTCTGCGCATGCCCTGCCATCAGACAAAGCATACAGCAGACGAAAGTAACGCGACCCCTGATTTTAAAGACTTTCTGCTTCATAGCCTGGTTAAATAGTTTGAACCTCCCTTCCGGCCTAAAATTCAGGGGATACTTCATGAACTCCGGTTATACCCCCCCCATTCCTGAACAAATATAGATTAACGGCGGTCATAACGGATTGAAAAAAAGCAAAATTACAATCCTGTGACCTGACCAAATCCCATGTGTGACCTTTCCGGCCGGGCTTGCGGTGAATATCTGGCTTCTCTTTTACGTGGCCGTACAATATCAGGGAATTTTCGCCTTTTCGCCTGCCGGTTCAATCCTTCTGCTTTAGCAGATATTCCAGGGAACAAGTAATTGAAACACTTATCCTCCTCCAGCCTACACTTATGAATTACTGACCTGTTTGGCAGCGATACGGGTCTACATTTGATTTCATAAACAATAAAAAACAAGCAAAATGAAAACTGTCCATCATCGTATTAAAACCGTATTAAAAGGTATAGCCGTTTTATTATTATCCGGTATGCTTTCATCCCGGAACATCCAGGCTCAAAATGTCGGGATCGGAGCCTCCTCTTTTACGCCCGATCCGCAATCCATGCTGGAGGTGCAATCCACCAGCAAAGGTATTCTGGTTCCGCGCATGACGGATGCGCAGCGAACGGCCATTTCACCAACAGCAGGAAGCGACTATGGCCTGCTGGTTTACCAGACCAACACGGTAAGTTCTTCCAATGCCGCCGGGTACTGGTACTGGAACGGGACGTCCTGGACAAGTTTGTCAACCGGCAACAACTGGAGCCTCACCGGAAATGCCGGCACCAGTGCAACCAACAACTTCGTCGGAACCACGGATGCCAACGATCTGGCCTTGCGTACCAACAATACGGAGCGTGTCCGGATAAATGCCTCGACGGGTTATGTCGGCATTGGCACCAACAGCCCTTCCCAGATGCTGAGCGTATGGCAGGGCATGAATGTGGACCAGGAAAATGTAAACAACGGAAATTTAAATAACGCGCTGCGTTTCGGCAGCGGGAACGGCGTGGGCATTGCTTCCAGGCGTCTGGCCGGAGCCAACCAGTATGGACTGGACTTTTATACCAATTCCAGCAACCGCATGTGCATTGCTTACAGTACAGGTTACGTGGGAATCGGCACCACGTCACCCTCCCAGATGCTGACGGTGGCCGAGGGCCTGAACATTGATGACAATAACGCCAATAATGGATCCTTAACCAATGCCTTAAGATTCGGAAACAGCGCCAGTGACGAGGGAATCGGATCCAAGCGAACGGCCGGCGGCAACCAGTGGGGTCTCGATTTTTATACGGCAGGCAACAACCGGATGTGTATTACCTCCGGCGGGAAGGTTGGAATCGGCACCACCTCCCCATCGGCTACCAAACTGGACGTGTACGATCCCTCCTCCAGTACTGCCCGAGTGGCGTTGTTTAAAAATTCAAGCGCCACGGGTACAGAGGTGCAAATCGGAAGCGTGGAGTATTTTCATGATTTCGTCAGTTCAACCGACTTTAACGGCGGTAGTAACTTCTCCGTTAACCTGAATGCCTCGGCCTCCTATGATCTTCAGATAGGGGGAACCGGCACCGCAGCCAAACCCGGCGGCGGAAGCTGGGCCAATTCTTCCGACAGCAGGCTCAAGGAAGATGTACATGCCTTTAAGGACGGACTGAACACCATCCGGGAAATTAAACCCGTTTATTACAAATACAACGGCAAGGCCGGTCTGCCGCAAAACTATTATGTCGGAGTGCTTGCACAGGAAATGAAAGAAGCTGCCCCGTATATGGTTTCAACCTATGAGTATTTGCCGTCAGACGTTCCGCTTGAAGAGGCTGCATCCAAAATTGAAACGTATTACTGCGTGGACAACAGCGCACTGGCTTATGTAACCGTAAACGCCTTAAAGGAACTTGACAATAAAACACGGAAACTGGAAACTGCCGTTAACCATAGCAGTGATTTTGGAGTGGTGACGATGAAGGCATCCGAAACTTTTGTACCCTTCAGCGATGATTTCCGCAACCTGCTTGCAGGGAATTCCATTCCCGTTATCACGGTTACCCCGGTAAATAAAGCTTTACCCCTGACCGTTGAAGAGGTTTCAGCACTTGGATTTATAATTAAAACCGATGCTGCCTTAAGTGTTCCGCTAACGGTAAACTGGATGGCCATGGCCAAAATAAACCTTAAAGTCGCTGCAGATGCTCCTGACTATAGTGCGGAAGAAAGAAATGAAATGCTTCAAAAGGTGCAGTTGAAACCTGCAAAAATCAAGCTGCAACGTGAACTCAATGAAATTCAGAGCAGGAAACTGCCAAACACACCGCAAAACGGTTCCATCAAATAAGCCTGATTTTGCAGTCAACTCCGGTATATCTTCTGTTCCTTACTTCCCTCTAAAAAATATTCAGATAAACTCAACAAGCCATGAAAACTTATCACCATTCAACCGATTTTAAATCCGTCATCTCCAATACCCTTCTTAAACGGCTGTGTGTCCTGTACCTGCTTCATACGATCATTTGCTGTGCCCCGGCCGGCGCTCAGGGATTGGTGAACAACGGGGCCCGTCTGATCATCACCGGCGGTACGCAGGTTATCGTTGACGGTGGTGCTGCGTCCGGAAATTTCCTCAACCAGGATAATGGCGGAACGGCACTGGTTGAAAATGCCGGTGTATTTTCAGTTTCCGGAAACTGGACCAACAATTCCGCGCAAAATGTTTTTACGTCCAACTCCGGTACGGTTAATCTGACCGGAACAACGCAGAGCATCGGCGGAAGCACCTCCACCTTTTTCAATACGCTATCCTTTACCGGAACCGGAACCAAAACCCTGTACGTCAACGCCCTTGCAGGAGGGGGCTTTGCCGGTGCTTCAGGAATTCTTTCCTTAAACGCTTCCAACCTGGATCTGAACACACACACATTGACCATCAACAACAGTTCCAATGCAGCACTGACCAGGACCTCCGGTATGATCATCAGTGAAACAGATGCAGCGGCAGGGTATGGTATAATCAAATGGAATATCGGGACTTCAATTGCCAATTATGAATATCCGTTTGGGAATGCTGTAAGTTCGAATTATCTGCCGTTCCTGTTCAATAAAACAACGACCGGTATTGTTTCGGGTACTGCTTCCGTAAGCGTTTCCACTTATCCTACCGTGACCAGCGCCAATCCGAATAACCGTCCTCTGCCGACGGGTGTTTCTCATCTGAATAACGCGTTGAATTCCGATAATTCCGCCAACGTACTTGACCGTTACTGGGTTCTGGATGTACAGAATTATTCAACCAGGCCAGCGGCCGACATCACCATGACTTACCGCGACAGCGAACACAATACTTCCGGCGGAAGCACCAACGTCATCACCGAATCAACACTGAAGGCGCAACGCTGGAACGGTCTTCAATGGCTGGCCCAAACGGGCACTGTCAACGTCACGTCAAATGCCGTGTCGGTGACCGGCGTGACTGATTTCAACAGTGTCTGGGCACTCGTAGCCAGCAGTTCCCCGCTTCCCATCGAACTGATCTCTTTTGATGCCAGACTGAATCGTGACCGGCAGGTGGATGTCACCTGGACGACGGCCACGGAAATCAACAACGACTATTTCACCGTGGAGAGAAGCCGGGATGGAAATCATTTTGAATCCATCGGAACAGTGGATGGCGCAGGAAACTCAACCGGAGTGCTGACGTATTTGTTTACCGATCCTGACCCGTATACCGGTGTTTCGTATTACCGCCTGAAACAAACCGATTACAACAACACCTTTACAAGGACGGAAATGGTTTCCGTTACCATCACGGAGGATCCGGGTTTCCAGATCAGCTTATTTCCAAATCCTGTTGTCGATCAGCTCACCATTTCGGCTGCAGAGGAGTTACAAGGTGCCGTTATCCAAATCGTTAATTCCATCGGGCAGCAGGTTTTGCAGACTACCTCCGGCTCCCTGGATGAAAACAACAGGATGGTTATTCAAACCTCCGGTCTTGCTCCCGGCGTTTACTTCCTGACCCTGGAATATAATGGAAAGGTTACCGTCAGCCGTTTTATCCGGAAATGATCAACCATTCCTTCCGGGATTGAACTACCCTGCTGCAGGCAACCGTGCATCATTCCAATTATTTTTAACCCGCTGCAAGCAGCGGGGAATTTACCCTAAGCGATATAAGGAAAGTGTTGGCCGGTTAAAATAAACGATGCCCCGGTGATCCATCCGGATGATCCTTCCAAACCGGCATTGGTCCGAATATGGCGTCCCGGCCCGTTGGGAATATTTTTCATCCGGGAATTTCCGGGTCAGCGGATCAGCAATCATTCGACTCCCCCGGACTGATAATCCATTCGGATTGAAAATAATTCCATGCCGCCTTCGATTGATCATCCCGCACGTACCTAATCCCTTTCCTTCTTAATGGAAATGCCGTCCAGTGTTTCTCCTTTGTATACATTGATATCCACTCGCCCGGTGATGCCGCCTACCCGTCCCTTTTCGGTGTATTGCCACAGGCTCCATGATTGGTGAACGGCAGAAAGATCGGTTGTATTATAATGCGCCATCCAGAGTTTTCTGAATTTATACCGGGGATGGAGATGGCGCCGGTAAAAGTTATAACTGCAGTAAAGAATGACATCGGAACCGGTTTGCCGTTTGATTTCGGAAATAAAATCATCGATGACCCGGTGCAGAAATTTATTTCCCAGGAAATGTTTCCGTTCAATATCCAACACAGGAAGGAGGTCCCCGTGCCGGAATTCAGAATTCTTTAAAAAATGCCGGGCCTGAAGTTTTCCATTGCGGTAAGGATTCAGAAAATGATAGGACCCGCAGATCAGTCCGGCTTTCCTGCAGGACTCATAATTGTTGTCATACGATTTATCCACAAGGGTCATCCCTTCCGTGGACTTCAGGTAGGCAAACTTTACCTTTTCGCCTTCCGAAACCCGGCTCCAGTCAATCACCTTCTGATGTCTGGATACGTCAATGCCTATGATGGCATTCCTGTATTTTGGTGGTATCGCCACATTCCATACCGCCGTTTTTTTAACCGTTGGCGAAGAAACGGGTCTCCGCTGTTTTTCAGCAAACGGTCTTCTTACTTCTTTCCGTATGAAAATTATTCCAATGCTTAAAAAAGGTATCAGCACCAGTAAAACAATAATGATATTTCGCTTATCTCTTTTCAACCCACCCGGCCTCTCTGACCAGTACAAATCTATGTTATAAATATTTTCCCTTTTTAATTTTCCTTAACCCGGCCAGGCCCAAAGGGGAAACCTCATTCCCATATAAGTTGGGGACTGGGAATTTTATACCCGCCTCCTGCCTCGCTCTCCTTCAAAACATTTTCCACTCCATGCTGTTTTAATGTGACTTTCCCGGAGGTTCCGGTTTGAATGAATGCGAATTTCCGGAAAAAATTAACTATTTTTGATACCACTTGTGAACAATGCTGCTGCCCGCAGTTTGGCATTCACCCAAAGAGATTAACATGAATATGAAACGAAGAACATTCATCAAAGGATCAGCCATTATAGGCGCTACGGCTGCCGTTCCCGATTTGCTGAAAGGCGCCTCGGGCATGTTTGAAAATGAAAAGGGCCGGATGGTGCACAGCGTGCTCAGCGCGAACAAATCCATGGTGGGAACACTGCCTGTTTTGAGGGCCTTTGCCGGGGACCACAATGATTATGTATCCCCCTTTGTTTTCTTTGATGAGTTTGGCCCGGTGCGGGTAACTCCCAAAGACAAGCCCCTGCGGGTGGATGCCCATCCCCATGCCGGCATCATCCCCACCACGTATTTTCTGTCCGGCAGCGGACATCACCGCGACAGCCTGAATTACGACTTCCAGATCGGCAAGGGCGATTTTATGATGTTTACTTCCGGAAGGGGCGCCATTCACATGGAAGAAACCGGAAAGAAATTATACGATGACGGCGGCCTGTACCACGGTTTTCAGATCTGGCTGAACATGCCCTCCAAATACAAATTTATTGACCCGGCAACGGATGTACACCGCCTGGATAAAATGGCCCCGGTCAGCGGAAAGGATTATTCCGGTACGGTGGTGCTGGGTGAATTGTTTGGCGCCAGATCAAAAATTGAAACCCTTTTTCCTGTGTTTTACTTTCACCTTCAATTGAAAGCCGGCTGTAAAATCAGTATTCCGGTCAACCCCGCCCATAATGCCTTTATATACGTCATCAGCGGAACTATTGAAGCTGAAGGACGAAAGGAAATCCGGGCCAACCAGGTTGTCCTGTATGAACGGGGGGAAAACCTGGTGAATATTTTCAGCGCCGGCGATGCCGAAATTTTAATGCTGGGAGGACAACCGCACAACGAACCCGTTTACGCCTACGGTCCATTTGTCATGAATAATGAAGAGGAAATTATCCGCTGTTACAACGATTACAGGGCCGGAAAAATGGGTAATCCCGATGTTGTAAACCGGTCTTCGATTAAATAATTCTCAGAACTGGTACAGGGCTGCTTTCATGAAAACCACAGGCCATGTTACCCGGTCAATATTACCAAAGTACCAGGTAGTCCAGGTCCCTTATTCAATGGTCCTGGTTGTCGCAATTGC
Organism: uncultured Flavobacteriaceae bacterium; assembly: GCA_964458125.1. Classification (GTDB taxonomy): domain Bacteria; phylum Bacteroidota; class Bacteroidia; order AKYH767-A; family OLB10; genus CAYWHE01. The sequence continues at coordinate 8,672 of CAYWHE010000102.1, forward strand.
TTGCTACTGGCAGTTCCCCGGCTTTGAATCCTGAGGCTTTTGGGAATCCGGTTCAGATGGTACGCCGGAGTCTGGTGAACTGCTCAGCCCCAACTACCAGGGAATTCACCATAAGGGATTAACAGCGTACCGCAGGCTGGTCCGTTCTCCCTTTCTCTGATTAACCGTCCGGAGAGCGTAAAGGCTGATCCGCAAGCCATCCGATTCATTTTTGTTTTTTTTACAGGACCTTAACGGTTGTACTGGGCAACCCATGAAACAAATTTCGCCGGGACACGTTGAAATCCGCAAATTCACTCCCATGAAACTACTGCGAAAGATCTGGAATTTTGCCCTTCGGTTCAACCGCTGGTTCAACACCAACATGGCCTGGTATTTTGAAAATGGCCATAAATCAGAATACAGGCGGTTGCATGACAACAGTTGATAACCTGTTGAAAAATAGAGGAAAAAACGGGAATCAACCCCATGCTTCAGGCCTTACTTTTATGGTGGAGAGAAATGTGCGTGCGGCAACCTTTTAAAACCAGTGCATCATGAACATCTTTAAAAAAATCAGGAGTCAGTTCCAGCGCTTAAGCATGAAGTTTGACAAACAGTTTGGCTGGTTTTTTACCAACGGTCAGAAAGCAGGAGCAGACGTTGACTGGATGACGCGGTAACCTGTCCTGACTGGTTCCGTCAGCATGCCTGTTAACCTGTTTGATCTGATCCGGTTTGCGGCCGGGTGGCTTATCCCGTTGAAAAAAACTGTCCCCTTCACCACATTCCCAGTTCCAGCCGGGCCTCTTCGCTCATCATGTTTTTATCCCAGGGCGGATCAAACGTCACCTCCACCTTGGCCTCGTTCACATCGGGAATCTCCCTGATTTTCTGCTCCACCTCCGGAGGCAGGGTTTCCGCCACCGGGCAGGCGGGAGAAGTGAGGGTCATTTTTATATGCACATCATTGCCCTCATTGATTTTGATCTCATAAATCAGACCCAGTTCATAGATATCAACCGGTATTTCAGGATCGAAACAGGTCTTGAGCATGCCCACCACACGGTCGTGGAGGGACTTGACCGCGTCTTCACCGGCAGGGTCCTGAGGGGTAGGTGATGTTGATTCATTCATAGTTCGGTAACAATTCAGGCGGGTCTCAGTTTTTTAATTGCCGGAATCCAAGGGCATACAGTTTCATTTGCCTGATCATGGCTGAAAGGCCGTTGGCCCTGGTCTGCGCCATATGCTGCCGCAGCTGTATCCGGTCAATGAATCCCAGTGGGGCATCGACTATTTCATCCGGACTGCGACCGCTCAATACCCGTATGAGCAAGGCAATCTCCCCTTTCACAAAAGTGGAATCGCTGTCGGCCTGGAAATAAATTTTGCCTTCCCGTTCAAAGGCATGCAGCCAAACGGATGACTGGCACCCTTTTATTTTATTTTCCGGCTTTTTATATGCATCGTCCAGCTTTTCCAGCTTCTGACCCAACTCAATGATATACTGGTATTTTTCCTCCCAGGTATCAAAGAGTCCGAAATCAGACACGATTTCATCTTCCACTGCTTCTGGCGTATTCATTGAGTTGATAAGTGATGCAAAAGTAACAATTTGTGATGAGAATAGGGGTGGTCCGGGAACCTATACACCTGGAATTTTATCCTGAGGAGAAACCGGTTATGTCCGGTATGCCTGGTATCGCCTTAATCATTCGCCCGCCTCCCATGATCAGGGTCAGTAAATCCCCGCCTGAATTGAACTACATTTACTGCGTGAATACCTCGTTTTATAAACTCCGGCTCTGTCTTTTTATCCTGGTTTTATTGACTTCCTGCTCTCCTGCCCGTTTTGTGAAACCTCTTGCCAAAAAACAACATGCGGCCAACCTTTCACTCGGCGGGCCTTTGATTCAATACGCCAAAACCACCATACCCATTCCCTTTCTGACGGCCAGTTACGGATACGGCATTGACAGCAGCCTGACTGTATTTGCTTCCCTGAACATAACCTCCGCACTATTTGGCAATGTTCATCTGGAACCCGGTATCAGCAAACAAGTCATCAAACAAAACCGTTACCGTCCGGCCCTCATTGTTTCACCCGTGATGACCGTTCTTTACCACGATCGAAATGCCTTTAAGCTCTATCCTCAGCTGGAGTTGCATGCCTGCTGGGAATACGGTAATAAGAAAAATTATTTTTACCTGGGCATCAACAACTGGTTTGAACCGGCCCGTACCCGCACCCTTGGGGAAAGGCAGCACCGGCACTGGATTTTTTCGCCCCAGGCCGGTCACAGCTTCACCGGGAAAAAATGGAATATCAACCTGGAAGTTAAACTTATCGCCCCCCATATATCCAGCGACAAGCTTGTTGTTGAATACCAGACTCCTTTTAAAAACAGGGGTGCCTTTGGCGTCTATTTAGGTTATACCAGAAAATTTTAGACCATGAATGTTTCATTTTTACAACCCAGGATTTCCGGCCGCCGCGACGGCCCCTGCTGGTTTTCATTGCTGGCTATAACCTGTCTGAGCAGTTGTTTACGCCTGGATGATAACCTGTTCAACCAGCAAAAACTTTCGGAATACCGTCTCGATCATTACGAAGGAAAGGTTGACTTTTCGCTGGACAGCAGTTACCGGATACCGGACAGCCTGGTGCAGTTGTTTACGCTGGTCTCCCGTGCACCGGATGAGGAAAGCGGGACCACCATTTATGCTCTGTATGTGGGAGAAATTTCTAATATAGCCACCGATACGGTTATCCTGTATTGCCATGGGAACCGCGATCACATGGATTTTTACTGGCCACGTGCGAAATTACTGGCCCATGCCGGACATAAAAACCGGTTTGGCGTTATGATGATGGATTACCGGGGATTTGGCATGTCGGCGGGCAAACCGACGGAAAAAGGTTTGTATGCCGATGTGGCGACGGCCATTCAATGGCTTCAAAGCAAAGGACTATCCGGTGAACGGCTGGTGCTGTATGGGTTCAGCATGGGTTCGGCCCCGGCCACCATGTTAACGGCCGAGCCCGTCCATCTGATGGCTTCAAAATTAATCCTGGAAGCCCCCTTCGCCAATGCCGAAACCATGGTGCAGGACGCCTCAGGGCTTGCCCTGCCGGCCTCCACCGTGACGGATCTGAAAATCAATAATGCAGAAAAAATACGGGAGGTGCAGCAACCCTTCTGCTGGATACACGGAGAAGACGATGATTTTTTAAACATCAATACGCATGGACAGGTTGTGTATGACCATTACCAGGGAACTTACCGGGAAGCACACCGCATTGCGGGAGCGGGACACGGTACCATTCAAACCACCATGGGGTTCCAGCCTTACCTGCAGGCCGTGACGGATTTCATTACACTTCATTAGGTCCTGACATACATTCATCAGACTTTGGTCATTCAGGGTAGTTCAGGTTGGTGATTTCAATTTATGGTATTGACATTTCATCCGCCATCCGATGGAAAAATACAGGGAAACTGAGCTCCAGGGTAAGCCCGGAAACCAGCTTCCGTCGCAAGTATCGGGTAAAATATCCCGGATCATACTACTTCTCCCGGTATCCGTTCGACTTTATGATTGCTGAACGGGCTTCTCCCTTCAATAGCACACGCATATGGTATGAAATTCCCCGCTAGGGCAGCGGGATTGTTCAGTATTCATTCATTTCCATTTTGTAATTAAAGTTTTACAATTAAATATGCTACCTTAATGCCGTGAATTTTACCCGCTCAACATGTCCCTGGTGCCCGTCAAACCGGATCCTGAACTGCTTTTAAAACTGGTCAGCATGTCCATGCCTTTTGGCAAATACAAGGGGCGGATCCTTCATGAACTGCCGGTTTCCTACCTGGAATGGTTTCAGCAAAAAGGATTTCCAGCCGGTAAATTGGGAATGCTGCTTCAACTGCTTTATGAAATCAAACTCAACGGCCTGGATTACCTGCTGAAGCCATTGCTGAAAGATCCTGACGAACAAAAGCCGTAATCACCAGGATGCCTCCCCTTAAAATCATTACGTATAATGTCAACGGCCTCAGGGCCGCCATGAGCAAAGGCTGGCTGGGCTGGGTAAAATCCGTAAACGCTGACGTCCTTTGCCTTCAGGAAATCAAGGTGCAGCCCGGTCAGCTGGACCTTTCCGTTTTTGAAAAACTGGGGTACCACGCCTGCTGGTTTCCTGCGGAAAAAAAAGGATACAGCGGTGTGGCCATATTATCCAGGCAAAAACCCGATCATGTGGAATATGGCTGCGGCATGGAGCGGTATGACCGGGAGGGCCGCATGATACGGGCCGATTATGGCAGTTTTTCCGTGATGAGCGTGTACATGCCTTCAGGCACCACGGGTGAGGTAAGACAGTCCTTTAAAATGAAATGGCTGGAGGATTTTCAGCAGTATGTCAACACCCTGAAAATAAAGAGGAAAAACCTGGTCATTGGCGGTGATTACAACATCTGCCACAGGGCAATCGATATTCATAATCCTGTCACCAATGCCAGATCATCGGGGTTTCTTCCGGAAGAACGGGAATGGATCGGTAATTTTATTGACAGCGGTTACATTGATTCCTTCCGGCATTTCAACCAGGACCCCCGCCATTATACCTGGTGGACTTACCGGGCCGGGGCGCGGGAGCGGAACCTGGGCTGGCGCATTGATTACCTGATGACCAGTAAAAACCTTGAAAAAAAGCTGATCAGATCAGAAATATTAAACGAGGCTATGCACAGTGATCATTGTCCGGTATCGCTGGAAATCGAACTATAACAATTGTAGCCGTTATGATTGCCTATAAAACCATCATTTTAAAGTTTGCCAGGCAGGGTGAAAAAACAGGCTGGACGTATATTGAAGTGCCGGCAGACGTGGCTGAACAAATCAAACCGGGAAACAAAAAAGGATTCCGGGTGAAGGGACAACTTGATTCGTTTTCCATTTCGGGAATAGCCTTGTTGCCCATGGGCCGCGGAAATTTTATCATGCCGCTGAATGCGGCCATCCGGAAAGGAATTGGCAAGCGGCAAGGCGCCATGCTCCAGGTCAAACTGGAAGAGGATAAAACGGAATACGAGTTGAATGCTGACCTGCTGGAATGCCTGTCGGATGATCCTTCCGCGCTGGTTTTTTTTAATACCTTGCCGGGTTCGCACCGGCGTTATTTTTCAAAATGGATAGAAAGCGCCAAAACAGAAGAAACCTATGCCAGACGCATAGCCATGGCCGTTAACGCATTGGCAAAAAAACAGGGATATCCTGAAATGCTCCGTGC
>CAYWHE010000103.1:0-13893 GCA_964458125.1 uncultured Flavobacteriaceae bacterium
CACAAGCAGACCGGTTTTATATTGGTCATACTGACCATGTTGAAAAACGCTTGCAAGGAAACGCCGGAAGCAATTGGACGTTCTGGTTTTACGGCTCCGGGTCATTTGATACAACTTGATCCCTTCATGCCATTTTGCATGTTGCTGTAAACAAAACCATCTTGGTACGCGGCGCTAAAGATGCCAAAACATTTCGATGTGTTCTTCGTGACCCTGCGCCTGTTCCGTCCATGACTCAGGCTTAAATTCCCAGATGATAATTTGCCGCGCTGACGTACGGTATCGGGCAGGGCCGGTATAAAAAAAGAAGGATGATCCGGTTTTAGCCCGACTGGCTTTCACCTTTCCGTATGAATCACCAGTTTAAAGCCGGTTCCGTAAACATTCTGAATCTCCAGAGTGCTGTCAGATCTCAACAATTTTCGCAAGCGTGTGATGAAAACATCCATACTCTTGGCAACAAAATAATCATCGTTACCCCAGACCTTATTCAGCATGTGCTGCCTGTGTATGAGTTCATTTGGCCGTTCACATAACAGGCCGAGCAATTCGGCTTCCTTCATGGACAACAGTCTGGCTTCTGTATCCGGGAACTGAAGCAGACGGTTCGGCAGGTCAAATGTAAATTTACCAATCCGGTAAAGCGAAGGTCTTTCCTTTACCTCCTTTTTGGCGGATCTTTTCAATACGGCATTAATCCGCAACATCAACTCCATCATGCTGAAGGGTTTGGTGATGTAATCATCGCAGCCTGCGTGGAAGCCCCTGATTTTATCAATTTCCATGGACCGTGAAGTCAGGAATATGACCGGCATTTTATCGTCTTCATTTTTGATTTCCCCGGCCAGTGAGAATCCATCCTGGAGCGGAAGCATCACATCCAGGATGCAGATATGAAACTCCTGCTGCCGGAATAATTTAAAACCTTGTTTACCGTCCACACCTATGGTTACCGAATAGCCATGCTGCTCGAAATTATTTTTCAGGAGGTAACCGAGGTTGGCATCATCCTCCACCAGCAGTATTTTTATTGAATCAGTTTGCGACATAACCGTTTGGAAAATAAATTTCAAATGCCGTCCCTTTTCCCGGTGCGCTGCTTACCGTCACTTGTCCCAGGTGAGCATCCACAATTAATTTTACATAGGTGAGCCCGAGACCAAATCCCTTGACATTATGCAGATCGCCATTCGGTTCCCGGTAAAATTTCTCGAATATCCTTTTCTGACCATCCTTGCTAAGTCCGATGCCGTTGTCCCTGAACGTTATCAGGACGCCTTCCTGCCGGTTTTCTGTACGGATGTCTATCCTGCAATGATGGTTTGAATATTTGATGGAATTATCCACCAAATTGGAGATGATGTTGATAAAATGCGTTTCATCAGCCAACAGCACGGGGTTTTCCGTCCTGAAATCATATTGTACCGACACTCCATTGCTGTTGACCAGGGAGCCAAATCCCGCTACGGCTTTTCGGATGACTTCGTTCACGTCCAGTTTTTCGCAGGTCAGATGTACCTTTTCCTTTTCAAACCGGGCAATCTGAAGTATCTTTTCCACATTGTCGCGAAGCCGCTCCGTTTCCTGCCCGATGATGCGGAGAATTTCCGGGCCCGTTACCGCCGGCTGCCCTGAATGCATGGAAAGCGTTTCCAGCGCTACGGAAATATTGGAGAGCGGGGTTTTGAATTCATGCGTTAAATTATTGATAAAATCATGTTTCAGTTCTGACAGCCTTCGCTGCCTTAAAATGATTTTGATGAAGACATAAAAGGATACAAGCAGCGTCAGGATAATGAAAACGGAAAGAAAAAGGGCTCCTTTAATCCCTGAAAAAATCACCTGGTTGTAATTTTGGAAGTAAACAATAAATTCGTATGGCGCGGAGAAATAGTGGTCGCTGCTCAGTTCCACCCGGAAATTGCTTTTTGCAAATCGGGCTGGAATTGCACCTGAACTGGCAAATTCTATGTTGTTCTTCTCCCGGTTCGAATAAGCAAAATGAAAGGGTTCGTCAATGGATGATAATTTCAACTGTTGTTTCAGAATGGAATCCATTAATAAGGTATCGAAAAGGATAAAAACAGGCGTTTTTTCTGAAAATTTCTCCCTGAAATTCTGAATGGTGATTTCCTGCCTGCGATTAACCGAATTATCTTTGGCCGCCGAATCATTCATGAGGTAACGAAAACGGAGTACCATTTCCAGGTTCACGGCATGCCCGAACATCAGGTTGCTGTAATCAAATGGAAAATTTTTATTGGCATTCGCAAAATACATGGGAACCGTATCGATGGCTTCAGCACCTGGAACAAACTTCTCACCATCCACCCGTTGCCTCACCATGTAAAATCCTTCCCTCGGATTGATATGTACTTTTGAAAAAAGTTCAAAACAGTCCAGGTTATCATTCATCACCTTTACGGTGGCATGCATGGCATCCATCACCCGGGAATGAAAATTCTTCTCGTGCAGTTTATAGCTGTTATAAGCCCAAAAACCCTGGATGATGATCAGTCCCGTAAGGGAAACAGCCACCAAAATGATGATCAGCCTGATCTTCCTGATTTCCATAAATCAAATTTCGTAAAATTTTTCCGTCCAGGAAATTTTTAAGGATTTATTAAGTATTGTTAACTTTTCATTAGGAAGAGGAACATTTCAAATGCGCTTACTTTGCTTTATCTGTACACGGATTACTAACCAGGAGGCTCCGGATGAAAAATCAATGCCGTGCCATCATCTTACCTCCATAAAAACAAACACATGTTCCAGCCAGCAAAAAAAATCCTGACCATCCTATTCCTTGGACTGTCCACAACGTATTCACCTGCGCAATGGTGTACTCCATCTACCCTGATACCCTATGCTCCAAGCATGCCAGGTATTACCCATGTGACGCTCAATACCATCAACCGGACCTCCGCGCCAAATGAACATGGTAACGGGAATAATTATACCAATACCAATTTGTCCACGACCCTGGTGCCTGGAAGTGCCTATTCGATTTCCATCACGCATAATATTGATGCCTCCATCTGTCCCGATATGAATCTTCGTGTATGGATAGATTATAACCAGGATTACCAGCTGAATGATGTTGGCGAAACCGTCATCAGTGTGGATCACCATCCTCCCGGAACCTATTCCGGAAATTTTACCGTTCCCTTATCCGCCCTGCCAGGCATCACCAGGATGCGGATAACAGCTAAAATGTCGAACCTGGGCGGACATTCCCTTCCCGATCCCTGCGATATTCCTGCTGATCCGCTTGGTTACCATGGTGAAATGGAAGACTATACCATACAGGTTGCAACGGCCTCCCAGGTACAGGATATTTCATCGGGTATTCACGCTATTCGTGTATATCCCACCCCGGTCACCTCCGATTCAAGAGTCAGTTTTTATCTGGATCAGCCCGGACACGTTACCATTGAATTGCTGAATACGGAAGGAATACAAATGACTGAATTTTCTCCTTCCGGACTTCAAACTGCGGGATACCATAATTTCGCCCTGGAAATTCCGGAAACCCGCTGCAATGGATTCTACTTTCTTAAAATTTTCACGGAACAGACTGTAGCTGTTCTAAAACTGGCTGCTTTCCGCGATTAACCTGGTATGAACAGGTTTACGGGTTTGCTCCTGCTGGTATTCATCACTTCCTGCCTGAATGATCAAGCGGATAAATTTTCAACCCTTGTCCCTTGTGAGGAAGTGACCTTTTCCGGTAACATCAGGCCCCTGGTCATTATGCATTGCGCACTACCAGGCTGTCATGTTCCCGGCTTTTCTATGGGCGATTTTACCAATTACGACAGCCTGAAAATTAAAATTGATAATGGCAAATTCTATTTCCGGGTTCTGCAAAGCAAAACCATGCCCCCGCTGAATCCTTTATCCATTCAGGATCTTGAGCTCATCAGGTGCTGGATGGATGGGGGTGCAGAAAACAACTGAGGCATCCCCTCCTTTTATTTTTCTCATCAAATTATTTCAAACCCTGACATGCGCAGATTGGTTGATTTGCTGGTTGCGCATTTGTTCTTCGTGCATGGACAGACTTCGGGTACCGGCAGGAGGCTGATGATGCAACTGATGAGCCTTAACCACGAAGACTCGAAAATCCGGCCCTTTTACGGCTGGTTCTGCATGACTTCACACCATTGCAGTTACCGGCGTTTTTTACAAAACCGGCAAAACATCAGGGGCCGGATTTTTGATGCACTCATTTGGGTATCTGTCCATAAAAAAGGAGCCGCCCTGCCTGACGCTGGACGGCTCCTTTCAAAAATTGTGGTTTTGGTTATTCGGCAATCACCATTTTCTTCACCAGCTTTTGTTTGTTAAACGTCAGGGTGTAGAAATAAATGCCCGGTGCAAGGCTTTGGGTATTCATATTCAGGGTATGCCTGCCTGATCCCATGTTTCCATCAAGCGGGGTCATGATAACCTGTCCCATCAGATCGCTTATTTCGAAGGTGACATTTCCGGAAGCAGGAAGGCTGATGTCCACATTGGTGGAAGCATTGGCCGGGTTTGGATAATTCTGACCCAGTTCCAGACCAGCAGGTTCATTGGCTTCAGGAACGCCAACCGTACAGGGAGTTGATAATTCCTCAAAACATACATCATCAATCACCCAGCCTTCTTTATTGAAACTAAAGTCGGATCCGAAACGGAAACGGAAGATAACCGTAGTGGTGGTCCACCAGGGTTCATACTGATGAACGGCTTGTGTCCAGGTGCAATTGGTTCCGGAGAATCCAGAACGGGGAGGATTACCTCCCAGACCGGTGATGAATAAGGAATTGTACCAGTTCGGTTCTCCTCCAAATCCAAGCAATGACCAGGTATTACCGGAGTCTACTGAATATTCTACATCGCCTCCATCCTGGAACTGCTCGGTATCGTATTTATGCCAGAAACTGAGTTTGTAACACTTGGTGGCATCAATATTAAATACCGGGCTGAACAAGGCCGAGGTATCCCGGTTCGGGTAGTTTAAGCCGAGTTTGGTGGCCCATGCATTGGTGCCGCTGTGCGTGCTGTTCAGGCAGGCCTTGGTGGGCGTACCCAGTTCCCAGTTATTCGGAGTCTGGAAAGTCATTGCATTCAGAGTTACCCATTGGGGCGGCGATTCAAAATCATTGCAATAAGGAATTCCACTGGCAATGGATACGGAATCAAATACCGTGAAGTCCATACAGAGGGTATCATCTGTCATGTCCTGATCGGCAAGTCCGTTGGGCGTATCCGTGTATACACAGATGGTATGCAATCCGGGGCTGGCATTCCAGGGAACGGAGAAGGTGTGAATATTGGCTCCGCCCTGTACCACATAGGAAGCGCCCTGCAATCCGGGCGTAAAGGTGATGGCATCCGTTACAACAATATTCCCGTCAACCACCAGAGTAGCATTACCGGTATTCACCGTTTGAGTTCCCTTGTTCCGGATTTTGGCCGTAATATACTGCGGTCCCGGCGTGATCAGCTTATTTACAGGAGCAATATTCTGCGGAGAAATGGATAAGGCAGTCGGAATGAATAACTCGAAATCATCCACCGAGTATCCGTCAACCTGTGTAAAGCCGTTGGATACAAACACAAACCGGAACTGGGCCTGGGAACCTGGTGCACCATTGAAGACGTTCGTATCAAGGGCAATGTAACTGAATATCCAGCCTGCCGAAGAACCATTCCAGCCTGCCGTCTGCATCTGGAAGATATTGGCTGAGTTATACCAGTTCAGTGCCTGGGGGAAAGATAATCCGGCGGAACCGAGCACTTTCCATGTCGTACCACCATTTACGGTATAATCCACCCTGACTCCGTCACCGTTGAAATTATCCAGGTTTCGGTTATGCCAGAAACGGAATACCGGGGCTTTCTTATTCGTCAGGTCAAAAATCGGTGTATACAGGTAACAGCTATCGTTGTTGGCATAGGTAATATTCAGGTTGACATCCCAACAACTTGGAGCGGAATGCGGCGTGTTGGTCTGACCGAAATTTGGCGTTCCCAACTCCCAGTTGGTGGCTCCGCTGGCCGGCACATTAACAAAGGTTGCAGCACCTGTGTCAAAGTTGGTGGCATAGGTCGGAACAACGACCTGTACGCCAAATGAATTGGCGCAAAGCGAATCATTAGTCAGGTCTCCGTCACCAACCAGTTCTGTCCATGCGCAAAACAGGAAGTTTGCAGAAGGAACCGTAAACACAGGAAGAGTCACCGTATCGGTTTGGTTAGGCGCCAGGTTTCCGTTCCAGGTAAATGAAACCGGTGCGCCGGCATTGACTGAATAGACAACCGGTGAAGTGGTTTCCGGATTGGATCCGTAATTTTTTATGATCACCTGTGGAGCCAGGGATTGTCCTGCACCCTCCAGTGGTCCCGGCCGGATAATGGCAGATACACCGATATCGTGCGGGAATGGTGTACGGATACAGAAATCATCAATGGAATGACCGTCACCGGTTACGCTTCCGTCAGAAGTAAAGATGAACCGGAACTGAACATTGGTATGCCCGCTTAAGAAGTCAAGGTTATGACTCGATTTGATCCACAGCGGAACTCCGAATGCACCGCTTGACTGTCCGTCCCAGGCAGGCAGGTTGCTGGAAATAATCGTAGCCTTGTTGTACCAGTTTACGCCCTGGGGATCTGTTGGACCGGTACCCAGTACCTGCCATACCCCATTTCCGCTGTCCACTTCCACACGCACACCATCCCAGCCGGATTCCGTACTCCAGTTATGCCAGAAGGACATGGTGGCATTGACCGCATTGGTAAAATCGTATTTGGCCGTATACAGGTAGGTTTCCGCATTATTGTCATAAGCGGTGTTCAGATTGATATCCCAGGCATTGGGTGCAGAATAGGCCGTATTGGTAATGCCGAAATTCGGAGTTCCCAATTCCCACTTCGAAGTTCCCTGTGCCGAGGCGATAGCGGTCCAGCAACTGACGCTGTCGAAGTTCTCACAAACAGCGCCGGACACCGGTAATACCACCAGCGGTACGCCAACTACGGAAGCGAAAGAGGTATCATTTAAAATATCACCATCGGCAGGCAATTCGGTATAGGCAGAAAAATTAAAATTGCAACTGGGAGCTGAAAAGCCCGGCCAGGTGTTAAACTGCACCGAGTCGTTTGGATTCAGTGAGCCCGACCAGATTCCTGATCCGGCCAGAACACCATTTACACTGTATGAAACAGGAATGGAAGACAGGGTATTGTTTCCGTAATTTTTAATCACCACCGTCGGAACTACGGTTGCGCCAGCCACCACCTGTGAGCCCGGGGCGATGATCCGTTTCACACCGGCATCATTCGGCACCGGCGGTTTCACGCAGAAATCATCAATACCGGCACCTTCGGCCACACCGAAGAAATCGGATTCAAAATGAAAACGGAAACGGACGGAAGGCGTTCCGTTTAATATGGCCAGGGGGTAATCACAGCGCACCCAGCCTCCCGAGTTGCCATCCCATCCCGGCCCGTTAAAGTTGGGTCCAGCAAAGTTGTTGTTATACCAGTTTGTTCCCAGCGCAGGATTACCGGCACCAAGTGATTGCCAGGTGGCCCCGTTATTCACCGTATATTCGAGAATCATTCCGTCAGAACCAAGTTCAATATTCCGGTTCATCCAGAAGGAGATGGTGGAATTATTGGCAGACGGACTGCTCAGGTCAAAATAAGGTGAGCGCAGTTCACAATCTGCATTATTATCATAGTTGGAAGTTAGGTTGGTCACCCAGGCATTGGGTGTGGACTTGGCAGAATTAATCACGCCAAAGTTGGGTGGCCCAAGCTGCCAGGCCGTTACACCGGTTGACGAGGCCATGCCGTTCCAGAAAACGGTCCCGGTATCGAAATTATCACAATAGGGAACTGTAAAAGTTGGAATACCCAGGAAGGAATTGCAGATGGTGTCGTTGGTATGATCACCATCGGCGGCCCAGGAAGTATAGGCACAGATGTCGTAAGCGCCGGAAGGTACCGCAAAGGTTACCGGAATGGTAAAGGTATCCGTGGCATTGGGAGCAATGGGATTACCGGCATAGGGAGCGCTTCCGGTCAATACTCCGTTTATATTATAGGCCACATCAAATCCTCCGGCGGCCAGGGTGCTGGTGCCGTAATTTTTTATCCTCACCTTCACAGCCTGGTTGGATCCTACAGGCGCCTCGTTCTGGGGCTCCAGGATGGTCACAACGCCGGCATCATTGGGTTGAGGCAACTTCAGGCAGAAACGGTCGATGGAATGACCGGTGAGTACCACTGAACCATCCGAGGTGAATTGGAACCGGAACTGGACCTGTCCGGTATAGCCATTCAACTGGTACAGGATGATCTCGGAGTTCATCCAGCCGTTGGAATTTCCATCCCATGCCGGTATGCCCGGATTGGAATTGATGTTTGAGGAGTTATACCAGTTGGTACCATTGGGGTCATTCAATATTCCAATCTGAAACCAGTTTCCCGTACCGCCGGTATCGGCAAACAATACGGTTCCGTCCCAGCCGCTTTCCATATCAAAATTCTGCCAGAAGGAAAGTTTTACATTGATGTTATTGTTCCACTGGAATAACGGAGAATACAAATAGGTCTCCGTATTATTCAGGTAAATGGAGTTTAATTCCACATCCCAGCAGCCTGCGCCGCTGAATGTACTATTGGTTGGAGGAGTGGTCGGAAGGCCCCATTGCCAGGGGGATCCGCTTGGTGTGACGACCGTCCAGGTGGTATCCACGATATCAAAGTCATTGCAATACGGGAAACCGACCGCCGTACCATAATAAAACGAGGTACATCCGTTAGAAGGCACATACATGTAATTATTGCATCCGGAAGCATCAACCGTGTAAGCATAATAACAAACCGTATCGCCGATATTCAAAACCGGGAAGGTTCCGGTCCAGGTATTCCCGCTGGGATTGGTCAGTGCAATGGAATCGGGTCCGGTCACGTTTCCAAGTGAGTCGGTAATGGTATACACCAGATAACCGTAAGAAATACCGGACTGATCGGTGGCTGTATAGCTGACATTAAATGGCCCAGCACTGTAAACCGCACCGGCAAGGGTTCCGGCCTGTGACATGACCGGAGGGATCAATTCGCACAAGGCGCCGACTACATTGATATCATCCAGGTTCCAGCCGTAATTGCTGGCTCCGCCATTATTGTTGTTATCGAACATTTTAAAACGGATACGTACATCAAGGGCAAAAGCGCAATACATTGAAAGGTCAAACGATTCCGACTGCCACCAGGTATTGTCCGGTATTTGTGTCGGAGAACCCGGCACCCAGTTCGGATAGGCTGGTGCCATGAAGGAATTGGTGGAGGCCCAGGTAGCTGCGGTACCATTGTATCCTGTCGTGACCTGGATCCAGGAGGCGCCAAAGTCATTGGACACTTCAATTATACAACGGTCGAAAAAGTCAACCTTGGCAATATGCTTGAAGTTTAACGTGAAGTATTGGTTTACAAACGGATCAAATCCGGTCAGTTCCAGGATATTGGTATCGTTGATGGAGGTGATGGCTGCATGGTAACTGTGCGAACCGCTTACAAAAAGTGTCTGATCATCTGCCCAACCCGGTCCCGAACTGGCAATGTTAACCGCACTGTCAACGATCTCAAAATCTTCCGAAACCATGATGGTCTGGCCTCTGGATACGAAACAGACGATAAACAAACAAAAAGTAAAAATTATTTTTTTCATAGCAATTATTTTAGGTTAGTTTATTTCATACTTATAATAAATGACGTAAAAAACAGGAGCATGGTTGCACAGTGAATCGGATTTGATCATGCAGCCCATGGACTCCGGTTTCAGGTCCCGGCGGAAAGGGACAAAAATAATTGAATGATTTTAATATACAAGGGGATGTTGAAAGTTTTATCCGGGGGAGCTCAACCTCCCTTCTTTCCGTTACGAAACCATGTTTATCATTCTGATTTTGCAAACAATTTGTGCCGTTTCCCGTTAAATTTGTACTTTCGCAAAAAAATAAAAAAATGATCAAAACAAGTGTTGAAAAGTATGTTCCTTATAAGGTAAAAGACCTTTCCCTTGCCGGATGGGGAAGAAAAGAGATTCAGCTTGCCGAACATGAAATGCCCGGACTGATGTCGCTGCGCCAGGAATATGGCCAGAACAAACCACTGAAAGGCGCCCGGATAGCCGGTTGTCTTCACATGACCATTCAGACGGCCGTATTAATAGAAACGCTTCAGGCGCTGGGGGCCGAGGTCACCTGGTCGTCCTGTAATATATTCTCCACCCAGGACCACGCCGCTGCCGCCATTGCCGCCGCCGGTACCTCCGTTTATGCCTGGAAGGGCATGAATGCCGAGGAGTTTGACTGGTGCATTGAACAAACCCTGTTTTTCGGTGAGGACCGCAAGCCGCTGAACATTATTTTAGATGACGGCGGAGACCTGACCAACATGGTCCTTGATAAATATCCTGAACTGGTTGCCGGAATTAAAGGACTGTCGGAAGAAACCACCACCGGGGTTCACCGCCTGTATGAACGCATGACCAAGGGCACACTTCCTTTACCAGCCATCAATGTCAATGACTCGGTTACCAAATCGAAATTCGATAATAAATACGGCTGCCGCGAATCGCTGGTGGATGCCATCCGCAGGGCAACCGACCTCATGCTGGCCGGAAAAGTGGCCGTGGTTGCCGGTTATGGCGATGTCGGAAAAGGATCTGCCGAGTCGCTGAGCAGCGCGGGCGTACGCGTGATCGTGACCGAAATCGATCCTATCTGCGCCTTGCAGGCCGCCATGGAAGGATATGAAGTAAAACGAATGGATGATGCCATCAAGGAAGCCGATATCGTGGTGACGGCTACGGGCAACTGCAACATCATCGTCGACAGGCATTTCAAAGCCCTGAAGCACAATGCAGTCGTTTGTAACATCGGTCACTTCGATAATGAAATCGACATGGCCTGGCTAAATAAAAATCACGGTTCAAGCCGGCTGGAAATAAAACCACAGGTGGATCGCTACACCATTGGAAAAAAAGACCTCATCATCCTTGCCGAAGGCCGCCTGGTGAACCTGGGCTGTGCCACCGGTCACCCTTCCTTTGTCATGTCCAACTCGTTTACCAACCAGACCCTTGCCCAGTTGGAATTATGGACCAACAGTCAGAATTACGAAAACAAGGTATATACCCTTCCCAAGCATCTGGATGAAAAGGTGGCGCGCCTGCACCTCGCCAAGATTGGCGTGGAGCTGGAATCCCTGACGAAAGAACAGGCCGATTACATTGGCGTAGATCAGAATGGCCCCTTCAAGCCTGATTATTACCGGTATTAATACCTTTGATTACTGAAATGAAACTCCTCGCAGCAAGCTGCGAGGTATCAACATGGAAAATTTTATTTGTTCGCCGCAAGCGGCGGGGAATAAAACCCTAAGATCCCGAAGGACAAAGCCATCGGGATCAATTCGACTAAATCGCTTCAGTTCGCTCCTCTGGAGCTTCTGAAACGATAGTCTCATTGATTTAAAGCCCGGATCCAAAAAGTCCGGGTTTTTTTTGAGTTTTGTTCGACCGTCAGGGAATAGTTCCATCAGGTATGCCGGTTAAAACCGGGCACAACTCGCCTTCCCCTGCAGTAATTTATTCAATTATAAATATGCACCACGTTCCCGTCAAACTCGGTCTGGTAGGCCTTTAAAGGCATGGAAGCCGGGCCGTTGACCACCTGGCCGTTGGAAATCTGGAACTTCGAACCACAGCAGGAATCGGCGGCAAAAAAATTCGTATTGTCAACGGTAACCGTGGCGCAGGCCTGCTGGGGATCAAAGGTGCAATTGCGGTCCAGTGCCACAAATTCATTCAGCCCCTTTCGGTACAGGATAATGCCCCTTGCTCCGGCATTGGCGATATAAATAAATCCGCCGATGGCATTCAGATTCACATTGGCAGGCTGGGAGAGGTATATATACTCATCCACATACACATCCGGTATGTTGTCCTTGTTCTTTTTACACGCCCCGGCAATCATTAAACCTGCAAGCAGCATGACCAAACCTGAGATTTTCTTCATTTTTTCCCTTAAAATCCTGTCCAAAGGTACCTATTATTGAGGTTCAGGTATGAAAATTGATGATTTTTTAGACTTGTTTCCGGATATTTTTATGAATTTTTAATATATTTCCAAACCCCATCGAAAAGTTAATAAATATTTTTGGTTTTATTAAATAATTGGTTTATTTTTGATGCAAATTAGGATTAATCTAAAATAACATAATCATGAAATCTACCATCATCAGAGTCATTTCAGCTGCCATGGTTTCCGGAATACTGATTTCCGGCCAGATCAATGCCCAAACATCTGCCTCTGCCCAGCCCCCTGTTGCCAAACATCCTTATGAAGCAGGGCCGCACGGAGGATTGCTTTGCCCGGCCAATGACAATTACAAGTTTGAAATGGTTTACCGTGAAAATGATAAAAAAGTTGATATTTACTTTATTAACCCTGACGGAAACCTGGTCGAGGCCGGTAATTTAACCGGTGAGGTTACCTTTGTCGGAGCCGATAAAAGTGTTTCCCAGGTCAATTCATCTTACCAGAATAAAAAATTCACTGTAGGGCTGCCCGATGGAAAACCGCTTTATATGTGCGGTATTGTCCTTACCCATCAGGGACAAATGTATGGAAGTAAATTTCCCAATCCGTCAATGGTCAAATAAGACCCGCCAGAACTGCAGTTATGTTCTGTTTCTTTTAACCTCCTGCTTTCCCATAAGGCAGGAGGTTTTTTATGACCTGTAATACCATTGGCTATACTTTTTCGTTTTTCCTTCTCCACCTGATTATCTTTGAGCCAAGTCACTTGAACCCATGAGACCTGTTATCCGGCGTTTGTTGCTGTTGCTGTTGTTGATTATACCCCTGATGGTTTCTGCCCAGGAAAATAAATCCAATAAGGCCCAGAAAAAAGCTGATAAAAAGAAAGAACTTCGCATTGAAAATGAGAAAAAAAGCGAAATCAAAGGCCGGAAGCGTCACCAGGCAATCCAGAGTAAGGAAGTCAGAAAAAGAATGAAAAAGCATAACCGCTATGTTAACAGCGCCCAGTCGCACCGTAAAAGAGGTTTTTTGTACCGGTTGTTTCACCGGAACGAACATTAGGCAGAAACCCGGATAAGGCCGGTTTGATCAGCACCGGTCGAACCGCTCCAGGTAGGACGTTAACTCTTTGCTGTTGGCAACTCCCAGCACCCTCAGCGCATTTTTCCGGTGACCATTGACGGTATGGGGAGATATGCACAGTTTGTCTGCAATTTCACGGTAGGTAAGCCCTTGCCTGACCAGGCAGGCGATCTTACGCTGCATGGGACTAAGCCGTTCCAGGGCCCCTGCTTCCGGGAAAATCCGCTTTTCCGCCAGTTGCCTCAAAATGGAAAACAGTTTCGGGTTCCCGTTTAAAAAACCATCCATGATTTTAAAAACAGGCTCATCAGACAATACATGTTGCCTTCCCGGTTTGATTTTAATCTCAATCTGATATTCGCTTTTTAATAAGGCCGTGCCAAAAAGCATATCAACCACTTCCTTCAGCCTTTCGGCAAATTCCTTTTCACGGGAATGAATGGCTGAGCCGGAAACGGTTGCGGTGTAAACAGTCCGGGAACTGTTCGGGTAAGTAAGAACAATGGATTGTACCATAAGAAGATCATTTTAAAAAGTGAAAGATTAGGTTTTGCATGGCTAAGTAAAAAAAAGAAATTAACAATTCAAAAAAAAAATTAAATTATTTTCCGGATGGTCATTTAATCCTGGAATCATCCCCCATTTAAATGAAACTCCTCGCAGCAAGCTGCGAGGTATCAACATGGAAAATTTTATTTGT
>CAYWHE010000104.1:0-13680 GCA_964458125.1 uncultured Flavobacteriaceae bacterium
TGTAATCCCCGATATTAAAAGCCGGAGAACCCTGAACAATTTCTCCGGGAGTGGTCAGGCTGGAACCGATCCCGCTTTGTGCGGCAACTTTAACGCCATCGGCTATGGTAATATGCCCCACAATGCCAACCTGTCCGCCAATCATGCAGTCCTTTCCTATTTTTGTGGATCCTGCAATGCCTGTCTGGGCTGCAATTACCGTGTTTTCACCAATTTCAACATTATGCGCCACCTGAATAAGGTTGTCCAGCTTCACACCCTTCCGGATGATGGTGGACCCAAGTGTAGCCCTGTCAATAGAGGTATTGGCCCCGATTTCAACTTCATCCTCTATCACAACGTTGCCAATTTGCGCTACTTTATTGTAAGCACCCGTTCCCGGAGCAAACCCGAATCCGTCTGCACCGATAACCGTATCGGCATGTAAGGTGCAATTGGCGCCAATCACACAATCCGAATAAATTTTGGCGCCTGAAA
Source organism: uncultured Flavobacteriaceae bacterium (assembly GCA_964458125.1). Taxonomy (GTDB): domain Bacteria; phylum Bacteroidota; class Bacteroidia; order AKYH767-A; family OLB10; genus CAYWHE01. The sequence continues at coordinate 478 of CAYWHE010000104.1, forward strand.
AAAGGGTTGTATTTTCCTTAATAACCACGTTATCACCGACATAGGCCTGGGGGTAAATTTTTACTTTATGGCCTATGACGGCATTGTTCCCGATATAGGCAAAGGCCCCTATATAAACATCCTTTCCGATTGTTGCGCTGGGCGAGATATAGGCATGTTCCTCAATTCCCTTTTTATCCCGCTGTATCTGGTTGTATAGCTGGAGAAGTTTCGCAAAACTCTGGTAGGCATCCTCCACCCGGATCAGTGTAGCCTGAACCGGCTGTTCAGCAACAAATGATTTGTTGACAATGACAATGCTGGCGCCCGTCGTGTAGAGGTACTGGATGTATTTGGGATTAGCAAGAAAACTCAGCGAACCGGGTACACCCTCCTCAATTTTGGCCAAACGACTTACCGTTGCAGATGGGTTTCCCTCTACAATGCCTTCCAATAAGTCACTGATTTGCTGAGCCGTAAACTCCATGAAGATCTTTGCGGGTGTTAGTTTTTAGGAAATTAATGAAACAAAGGCCAAAAATACAAATATTGACCGATTGAATTACAGGCCGGAAATTATTTTTAGACAGTGCCATGGTTTCCCTTCTATTCAAAACAATCTTAGATTTGTAAGGCAGACAGGCCTGAACGGAACTTCAATTTCCTTCCCATCGATTCCCTATCTTTGGGTTGTTTTTTTATCTAACTTTATTAAATACCTGATGATCATTGATTTAAGAAGTGACACCGTAACACGACCCACCCCGGGCATGCTGGCCAATATGTTGCAGGCTCCGTTGGGTGATGATGTATTTATGGAGGATCCTACAGTAAAAATGCTGGAGGAAAAAGCGGCGGCACTATTCGGACATGAAAACGCACTTTTTTGTCCATCCGGCACCATGACCAACCAGATTGCCGTTAAAATCCTGACCCTGCCTGCCGAAGAAATTATTTGTGACCGGAATTCACATGTTTATATGTATGAAGGGGGAGGACTGGCCTTTAATTCGGGTGTATCCGCTCGACTGATCCAGGGAAACCGGGGACGTATTTATCCTGATCAGATCCTGGAAAATATAAATCCTGACCAGGTTTATCATCCTGTTACCTCCCTGGTTGTACTGGAGAATACAAGTAACAGGGGTGGCGGCAGCTATTATACCCTTCCCGAAATGGCAGCGATTAACTCGCTTTGCCGGCAGAAGAAGTTAAAAATACATCTTGATGGAGCCCGGATTTTCAATGCACTGGCGGAAACAAAGGACAGCCCGTTATCAACAGGATCGCTTTTCGACACCATTTCCGTTTGCCTATCCAAGGGCCTTGGTGCACCAGCAGGATCATTGCTGATTTCATCTGCTGAAAATATTAAAAAGGCCAGAAGGGTCCGGAAGATCCTGGGAGGCGGAATGAGGCAGTCGGGGATTTTGGCAGCTGCCGGCATTTATGCCCTTGACCATCATATCAGCAGGCTCCCTGAGGATCACCGGAGAGCCCGGGAACTGGCCGGATTGCTGATGGAACAATCCTGGGTGGAAGACATTTTCCCGGTCGATACGAATATCATCCTGTTTAAACTGTCAGGTTCCCTATCGCCGGAAAATTTCATTGAAAAAATGAAAGCCAGGAATATTCTTATGGCCACAGCAGGCGGAGGTTATATACGTGCCGTAACTCATCTTGATTTTACCGATGACATGCTTGAGGTAACCCTTCGGCAAATTTCCCGTATGGGGCAGGAAAAATAAACCGGCACACTGTATAAAAAAGATGGCAGACCATCCTTTTAACCTGATCTTATAACTACATTTGCCGCCAGAATTTTTTATGCGTAAAAACATACTTGGTATTGCGGTATTGTTGATATTCCTGCCGGTGTTCAGGGGAATGACACAACCTGCGGAGTCCCCTGTGAAGAAAAGAAAGAAAGGTACCTTATACGTTTCCTGGGGATACAATAAGGATTGGTTTTCCAGGAGCGACATACATTTTTATAATCCGGAAACTGATGCATACGATTTTGTACTCGAAAACGTAAAGGCCAAAGACAAACCCGGTTTAGCCTATATATTCAGCAGCGACTTATCAGTTCCACAATACGTCTACAGGTTGGGGTATTACTTCGAAAAATACCAGGCAGGTTTGGAAATCAGTTTTGATCATACCAAGTATATTATGCTTCAAAACCAGGTTGTTCACTTAAAGGGCAGGATCAACGAACGGTATTATGATCAGGATACCCTGATTCATCCGGCATTTGTTCAGTTTGAGCACACCAATGGAGCGAATTTCCTGATGTTAAACCTGGTTAAACGCATTCATCTTCATCAAACAGCCAATAAAAAATTCAACAGCTGGGTTATGGTTAAAATCGGGGCAGGACCCGTGGTACCGAAAACGGATGTAACCCTTTTTGGACAGCGTCTGGATAACTGTTTTCACATAGCTGGTTATGTGACTGGTATTGAAACGGGGTTTCGGCTGGAAATGCTTCATTACTTTTTCCTGGAGCCCAGCGTAAAAGGAACCTTCGCTAATTTCAACCGGGTGCTGACGGTATCGGAAGGAAAGGCCCATCATCATTTCTGGACGCTGGAAGCCATTCTGTCCGGCGGTTTTCAACTGGCCTTTTAACGGTCATATGTCCAGTTTAATTTGCTTGGCTGTTGGTTGATTCTTTCCGGTTTCCGGCTTGTTTGCAGGACCTGCTATATTCCTGGCCGGTTCAGATGACGGCTCGTCCGGTTTGCTGCCGGGCATGGTTTTGACGGCTGCACTGCCTGCAGGATGTATGGGAAAGATTTTTAAAACGGGATACTTCGTAATGATATTTCCAATGGCACCCCTGCCTTTCACCAGCATTTCATCCAGATTCAGATCAAGTACCAGGTTTTTAAGTTTTGGCTTGGGCTTTAGTTGAACACGGATGGTCCCGGCATTTTTTTCCTGGCTGATCGTGAAATAACATACCCTGGAGCCTTCCTTTCCCTTGGTAAGATCGTAAATCTTTTCCCTGGTGATGCCACCAATGGTGAAACGCTTCAGCATATAGGAGCCACGGGCACCGTCCTGGTAAATCATGTTATAAACGGTTTGATGATCATCCTTATCAAAGATGGCAATATGCAGAATGTCCTTGCCTACGTAATTTTTATCGGATATCCTGGTCACCGTGAATTTACCGTCACGGGTAAAGGCTATGATATCATCCATATCGGAACATTCGCAGACAAATTCGTCCTTTTTCATGCTATGTCCCGCAAATCCTTCTTCACGGTTTACGTATAGTTTAGCGTTATTGATGATCACCCGCCTCGCTTCAATGGTTTCAAACTCTACCGCTATTTTTGTTTTCCGCTCTTTTCCCTTTCCGAATTTTTTCAGGAGGTTTTTAAAATACAGGATGGAGTAGTTTGTCAGATTCTTCAGGTGATCCCGCACCTCCTTCATTCTTTCCTCGATACCTTTCAGGCGTTCATTGGCCTTAAAGGAATCAAACCTGGAAATTCTTTTTATTTTTATTTCCGTCAACCGGATAATGTCATCGGTGGTGACTTCTCTCCGTAATAGTTTTTTATAAGGCCGCAGGCCCTTGTCTATGGCTTCTAGAACGGCATCCCAGGTTTCGCATTCTTCAATTTTAAGGTAAATGCGTTTTTCAATGAATATTTTTTCGAGGGAAGAAAAGTGCCAGTCTTCATTCAGTTCAGCCAGTTCGATTTCCAGTTCACGTTTTAATAGCTCCTGCGTATTCAACGTGGAGATTCGCAAAATTTCATTGATGCCCATAAATACCGGTTTGCCGTCAAGGATCACACAACTGTTGGGTGACACAGAAATCTCGCAATCGGTAAAGGCATACAGCGCCTCAATGGTTTTATCAGTATCTTCAGAAGAATCGGGATGCAGGTGGATCATGATTTCCACAGCAGCGGCAGTATTATCCTCAACCTTCTTTATTTTAATTTTTCCCTTGTCATTGGCCGAAAGGATGCTGTCGATCAGGCTTGTGGTGGAGGTTCCGAAGGGTATCTCACGGATAAGGAGCGTCTTTTTATCCTTCTTTTCAATTACTGCCCGAATCCTGATCTTGCCTCCCCGCAGACCTTCATTATATTTCGAAAAGTCGGCCGTTCCTCCTGTCGGGAAATCCGGTAACAGGTTCGTTTTCTTCTTCCGGAGCACATCGATGCTACCCTCAATGAGCTCACAGAAATTATGCGGCAGGATTTTACAGGCCAGTCCTACAGCAATGCCTTCAACACCCATGGCCAGCAAAAGCGGGAACTTGACTGGCAGGGAAACCGGTTCCCTGTTCCTGCCGTCATAAGATTGTTGCCAGATGGTGGTTTTGGGATTAAACACCACCTCAAGCGAAAATCTGGAAAGCCTTGCTTCAATATACCTGGAAGCTGCTGCACTGTCGCCCGTATAAATATTCCCCCAGTTACCTTGTGTATCGATCAGCAAATCTTTCTGTCCCAGCTGAACGAGCGCATCGCCTATGGAGACATCCCCATGCGGATGGTACTTCATGGTGTTACCAATGAGGTTGGCCACCTTGTTGTAACGTCCGTCCTCCATCTCGTTCATGGAATGAAGAATACGGCGCTGCACGGGTTTTAATCCGTCATCCAGGTACGGAACGGCCCGTTCGAGAATTACATAGGAGGCATAATCCAGGAACCAGCTTTGGTACATGCCTGAAACATGCTGCTGTCCGTTGTTTTCGTTAGGAATGGGGTGGTTGGTTGACTCGTCCATGGATTAAAAAAAATATTTTCGGTCTTATGAAACTTCTTCTTCTGCAAGTTCCTCTTCCAGCTTCAGGTTGTTGATGATAAATTCCTGTCTTTCGGGTGTGTTTTTACCCATATAATAATCAAGCAAGTGATGGATGGACATCTCCGAGCCTAAATCCACGGGATCCAGCTTCATTTTTTTGCCGATAAATTTTTTAAATTCATCCGGTGAGATTTCGCCCAATCCTTTAAACCGGGTTATTTCCGGTTTAGGACCCAATTTTTGTATGGCTCCGACCCGTTCCTTTTCGGTGAAACAATAAATGGTTTCCTTTTTATTCCTGACCCGGAAAAGGGGAGTCTGAAGAATATAAACATGATTGTTTTTAACCAGGTCAGGGAAAAACTGCAGAAAGAAAGTAAGCAGCAAAAGCCGGATATGCATACCGTCCACATCAGCATCGGTGGCTATCACGATCCGGTTGTACCGGAGTTCTTCAAGACCGTCTTCAATATTCAAAGCATTCTGAAGCAGATTGAATTCTTCATTCTCATACACGATTTTTTTGGTCAGCCCGAAACAGTTCAATGGTTTTCCCTTCAGCGAAAAAACAGCTTGTGTATTGACATCCCTCGCACTGGTCATGGATCCGCTGGCGGAATCCCCTTCTGTGATAAACAGTGTTGATTCAAACCTTTCCGGATGACGGCTGTTAAAATGTGCGCGGCAGTCGCGCAATTTCCTGTTGTGCAGGTTGGCCTTTTTTGCTCTTTCGTTAGCCAGTTTTTTAATTCCGGCAATCTCCTTCCGTTCCCGCTCCGACTGTTGAATTTTTTTCAGCCAGGCATCGGCTACCTCCTTGTTTTTATGAAGGAAATTATCCAGTTCCTTCTTGATAAAATCATTGATCCAGTTCCGCAGGGAGGGTCCGTCAGGAGCGGTATTCTGTGAGCCCAGTTTGGTTTTGGTCTGAGATTCAAACACGGGCTCCTGGATGCGGATGCTGATGGCCGCTGAAATGGATTCGCGGACATCTCCCGGATCGAATTCCTTGTTGTAAAATTCCCGGGCTGTTTTTACAAGCGCTTCCCGGAAAGCGGCCTGGTGTGTTCCGCCCTGGGTAGTGTGCTGACCATTGACAAAAGAAAAATATTCTTCACCATAGGAAACCGTATGGGTCATCGCAACTTCAATATCATCACCTTGAAGGTAAATAATCGGGTAGAGTATCTCTTCATTCAGGTTGGCCTGTAATAAATCGGTCAGCCCATTTTCTGAAAAATAACGTTCCCCGTTGAAATAAATGGATAGTCCGACATTTAAGAAAACATAGTTATGGATTAGCCGGATGATATGCTCAGGTTCAAAATGGAAATCCGGGAAAATCTGCTCATCCGGCACAAAGGAAATCAATGTGCCATTGGGGAGATCAGTCTTTTGTTCTTTCGTTTGCCTGGTCAACTTACCTCTTTCGAATTCTGCAACAACGGTTTTTCCTTCCCGGACGGACTGCACCCGGAAATAGGAAGAAAGCGCATTGATGGCCTTGGTTCCAACACCATTCAGCCCGACTGATTTCTGAAAGGCCTTACTGTCATATTTACCTCCCGTATTGATTTTCGAAACACATTCCACCACCTTGCCAAGTGGAATTCCTCTGCCGAAATCCCGCACCTCCACTTTCGAATCCTTTACCGTCACATCAATCTGTTTTCCATGTCCCATCACATATTCATCAATGCAATTATCCATGGCTTCCTTTAACAGTACGTAAATGCCGTCATCCCTGGCACTTCCATCTCCCAATTTACCAATATACATACCCGGTCTTAACCGGATATGCTCCTTCCAGTCAAGCGACTGAATGCTGTCCTCATTATATTCAAATACCGTTGTCTGGTTCTTTTTCATCAGATATTGTTAAAAGGGCTGCAAAGATAGGCATTCCAGCGGTAATAACCCGCCTTCAGCCATTCAATAGTAGGTATTTCAGGTGAATGAATTGATCCCGATACCCTTTAGTTTTTAACAGGCAGCTGTTAACTTTGTCTGCTGCTGTCATGCTTTTGTCAGTTTTCAGGTTCGGGTATGGAATCTCCGGACGGTGACGTTCCTGTAATAAAATCAACATCATGAAACATGCAACCATTTATTCTGAGGCCTGGTGCAACCAGGTATTTGAGCAAAAAAACAAACGTTACGGAGCCTATAAACTGAGGGTTGAGTCCGCCGGGAGGACCAGGATGGCCATGCTCATTTCCGGATGTTTGTTATTCGCGGTGTTACTGACTCCCCTGTTATTTGAGTTGATTTCCGGCAGTGCTATTCCGAAATCAGGACCTATCGAAAACTGGCTGACCTATGACCTGACTCCTGTTGAAAGGGTTCCGGTAATAACTGAACCGGAGCCAATGGCAAGACATGAAAGAACAGCAGCACCGAAGGCTGTGCCTTCCTTTACCGGCCAAATGGAGCAGGATCTGCATAGAAATCCCGGGCAAAATGCATCCCCCGTAACCTCCGGCAACTTAGCAGCAGACAGCCTGACGGATGCAGACCCGGTTGAGAATACATTATTTTCAGATTCGATAAGCGAGGATAATCACGAGTATCCGCCTGCTGGAATTGAGATTAATCCGGAATTTCCTGGTGGCGAAAAGATGCTGTTCCGGTTTTTATACGACAGGATCAGGTATCCCGAATCCGCCTACCGGGAAAACAGGACCGGCGTTATCTATGTTTCCTTTCTGATTGACAAAACCGGTCGGGTAGGGGACATCAGAATCGTCAAGGATATAGCTGAAGAACGGGCTTTTGCAACGGAAGTGATCCGTGTTATCAGCCAGATGCCGGACTGGAAACCCGGAAAACAAAACGGGAAACCGGTTTTTGTCAGGTACACCATTCCCGTGAACTTTCAGATTAAAAACGGATTTTAATTTTCGTCATCCGGGACCATTGCAGGAATGGAATCAGACGGAAGCGAATCCTGGGGAAGTATAAAGGAAAGGGCTGGTCCGGTCAGCCTGACCAGGTCCGGGTGAAGCCCTGTTGTATCGGCTGGAAGAATCCAGTTCTTCCGGATCATCCGGTCGGAAACCAGGCGGTAAAATCCGTTCATAAAGGGTTTTAAATGCCCGGTAACCCTGTCAAATGAATAACCGAAATACTTTGGATGCGGAATGATACTGGCCAGGAAAATGCTTTCAGCCAATGACAGTTCGGCCGGCTGCTTGGAAAAATAAAATCTTGCCGCTTCCCGGATTCCATAAACATTGGGACCCCATTCAATGATATTGAGGTATACTTCCAGCATTCTGTCCTTGGATACGAGATGGTTTTTTTCCAGCAACCAGACGATTAATGCTTCTTCCAGTTTCCTGGAAATGGTCTTATCACGGCTGAGGTAAACATTTTTAACCAGTTGCATGGAGATCGTACTTCCTCCACGGGCAAAACGACCTTGTTTCAGATTGGTAATTATGGATTGCCTGAATGCCTCCTCGTTAAACCCGCCATGCAAATAAAACCCTCCGTCTTCCGATGTGAGTACGGCACTTTTCAGAAAGCCGCCAATCTGATCCAGAGGTGTAAAATCCGGGTTCGAGGATCCGACCAGAAATGTCCGGAGCGGAATGAACTTATCATAGGCCGTATATTCAAATTCATCATTGATCCGGGGGAGGTAATCCGATCCGAATTCAAGAATGGAAAAATTGTTCTTTCTGAGATCAGATTTAAAAATAAGACTGTCGGGTTGCGCCAGGTTGATTAAAAAATCAAGGCTGTAATTTAAATCGCCCTTCGACTTCATTCCCTGGAGATTGCTGAACATACCCTTTGGGAGTGATTCGAACAGGTTGGAGGCCGGAAAATCACCGGTCCGCAGGCGCAGGGAATAGTGTTCGCCGTTGGTCACCCCGTAAGTTGCGCCGATGGCGCTTTTAAATGAACTAATGGAAATCCGGGAGGATGTATCCACCTGAACGTATCCGTTTCCGGCATGAATCAACAGGTCCATTTTTCCCGAGGAAATACCAACCAGGTCTGGTGAAACCCTCCAGTACCGCAGTAAAAAATCGGTAAAGGAAATATTCAACGAAAGGTTTAATTCATCCCTGGAATAATCCCTGACCATGGCCTCCAGAGTTAGGGAATCGAGAAGCCAGGCCGGACTTTTTTCCTCGCTCGTAATGCTCACCATAGTACCGTTGGTCGATTCCCGGATCATATTAAAGGTGATTCCCTTTTTCTCCCTTTGAACCGAACCGTTTACAAACCACTTGATCGTATCGGGCTGGGACAGGTTAAAAACGTTGCAGGAAAACTGTTGTCCATCCGAATGGAAAACGGGTATGCCATACAACCTTTTTGTTTCCGAACTGCTGTAATCCAGGGAAAACCGCCGGATTTCCGTTTCGCCTGTAACAAGTTCAAAAATCCTCAAATACAGGGTGTTCAGCTTTTGTCCGAAGGGCGGAATTACCCTGGTATCGGATTCTTTCGGAGTTTCACCCTGCTTTTTGCGAAATAAAAAGGAATAATTGGAGTCGATGCTGTCAGTATGCAGATGCAGGTGAATGCTGTCGGCCCATAAATGCTCATAGCTTATTTTTCCGAGCAATAAATTCAGCCATGCCGGGGTGATCCGGATGGAATGCATGGAGAGCAAGGTGTCTCCGGAAGGAGGAACCACGAAAAAACCATTCATTTCAATTTCCCTAATCCCGTTAAAGAAAATTTTATTTACTGAAAAATCAGCCTGGAACCTTTTTTCATATTTAGCCAGGAAATGATCAGTTGCTATATTCAATAATAGGTTCCTGGACAGCATCAAACCGATTCCGGCTGCCAGTAAAACAATAGAAAGAAAAAGAATAAGCTTTCGTATACGCATAAAAAAACAGGATCTAAATATCCTGTTTTTTTCGGATTCTGAAAATTATACGTTTGTCAGAACAATTATTTGACGGTATCGATCATGCCGTAACCTTCTTCATTTAAAACTCCCATGCCGCATTCCCAGATGAATTTATGCACATCCGGATGGGCATGAAGGGTAAAGGGGAGCAGGTATCCCAGCATGGACTGACCTTCCATGCATTTGTAAAAACGGGCGTATTTTTTCCCGGTTTCATTAATCTTGGCTACGTATTCCCGGTCAGGGGAGGCCTCAAACTCAGCAAATTCATTCAGCCTGTCTTCGGGAAAACCCGCCTTTTCCATCCTGTCTAAAATCTGATTGTACAGGATATCGGAAAATTGCTGGGAGCTGGGGTCAATTTGTTCCTGGCTTCTTTCCGGTTCAAGCCTTGGATCAGCCAGGATCAATGGAGATATGCACAGGTAGCGCATTTTGGTTTGAAATTCCGGGTCTGAAATGACTTCATAGGACTTTGGAATCAGGTTCATTTTTCCAACGGAAATAAAAGGCCTTGTAAAAATAGCCTGCACGAGCCTTTCCACGTACTCCTTATTCGGACCTGAAATCACCAGGGTTACCTTGGTGGAAAGCACCCGCATGAAACCGTTCTGGATCTTGGTGGTTCCCTTCAGGGAGGAGAAATTGAACATGGACCTGTCCGGTGTAATGGCATCCATAAACTCCTGCAAACTCAGAGACAATAATTTTTGGTGATGCAAGGGAATCGAGTTCGATGAATTCTGATCCCTTAAAAAGGAAATTTTAACGCGCATAACTGAAAAAAATTAAAAGTTAGAAATAGGGTAAAATTGGGGTTAAGTTGCTGAAACAGGGGTTGGGTAAGTGGCCTAACTTACGGAAAATCAAACAATAATTATGCCATTAGCGTTCGCCTGCATTCAAAAATAATTAATACAACCAAGCAAAAATTTTAATTCATTTTCATCCAAATGACCTGTCAAAGCAGCATCATTCTGATAAATGGGCCAACAAAGTAAACAAAATTAATTTTGAATTGCAAATTTACACATTAAAGCGGAAATGCATAATATCCCCGTCATCCACCAGGTATTCTTTTCCTTCAACGGATAATTTTCCAGCCTCCCTGCAGGCTGCTTCTGATCCGAGACCAATAAAATTATCATATTTAATTACTTCAGCACGTATGAAGCCCTTTTCAAAATCCGTATGAATAACCCCGGCTGCCTGGGGAGCCGTCATTCCCTTCGTGATGGTCCAGGCCCGCACTTCTTTTACTCCGGCCGTGAAGTAGGTGGACAGGTTTAACAGTCGGTATGCTGCTTTAATCAACTTGCTGACGCCCGATTCCTCCAATCCCAGGTCACTTAGGAAGGCTTCCCTGTCCTCAAATGATTCCAGTTGGCTGATTTCAGCTTCAATGGCTGCTGCGATTACCAGCACTTCCGCATTTTCCGATACTACCTTTTGCCTGACTTTTTCCACATAGGCATTACCCTTTTTTAAACTGCCCTCATCCACATTGCAAACATACAGCACTGGTTTATCAGTCAACAAAAAAATATCGGCAATGTATTTCCGGTCTTCCTCCGAAACAGGGGTTGAACGGGCGGACTGGCCGGATTCCAGATGCTTTTTATAGACCTGGAGAACATCGTAAATTTTTTTGGCCTCCTTGTCACTTCCGACCCGGGCAATTTTTTCGTACCGCTGAATCTTTTTGTCCACTGCATCCAGGTCTTTAATCTGCAATTCCGTATCGATGGTTTCCTTGTCCCTGACCGGATCAATACTTCCATCCACATGCACCACATTCGGGTCATCAAAACAACGCAGTACATGAATAATGGCATCCGTTTCCCGGATATTGGCCAGGAACTGATTTCCCAGACCCTCTCCCTTGCTGGCGCCTTTCACAAGCCCTGCAATATCAACAATTTCCACAGTGGTTGGTACCACGCGCTGAGGCCGGACCAGTTTTTCCAGCTGACTGAGCCTTTCATCGGGTACAGTAATTACACCAATATTGGGTTCAATGGTACAAAAAGGAAAATTGGCAGCCTGGGCTTTTGCATTGGATAAACAATTAAACAAGGTGGATTTACCTACATTCGGCAGCCCGACAATTCCGCATTTTAATCCCATAATATTTTTTTAAGCCCGCAAAAGTACTAAAAGTTAAACCCATTTACGTCATAAACCCTCCCACTGTTGAAAGTGCCCTGGCTGGCCGGAAACCGCATACCCAGACTGAAAATAAACCATCAAAATGAAAATGAAAACCCTGGCCGGGAAGGACTGATTATTGTTGCTTAACCAATGAAGCAGCTAAAAGGAAAAAAAGCCTGTAACCCATTCAGATCTAGTTATAAGCCGGTTTAAACCATGTTTTTGGTCCTTTAAGGGTAATTTTGGTAACATTTCATCGGAACAAGGCCTGTCATTCACCCTTAATAGAAGGGTAATCGCCAAATAAAACGGCCTTTTGCCTGTCGGAAGAGCCAATTTTACCGGGCCAGTAATACGAACCCCTTTCGCCACATGCATTCATAACAAGGGTTATGAATTTAACCAGAAAAGAAGCCACATGAAAACAAATTGCTGTCATTCCAAACATTACCTTGAAGTTGAAGAAGGTATTCTTTGTTTAAATCATGCCTGTATAAATTACCTGGGTAAATGCCGGAAGGTATCTTCGGGTAAGTCGATAAAAAACCTGATGGTTCTATCCGTTTTCGGGTTTTATCTTCTTTTTTCTGTGGATGATTTTTCCATGTCCGGAGTGAAAAATGAAATACGCTACAGGAATGCTTTAGCCAGGCATGAAGTCCCGCTGAATCATGAAAACCTCCGCCAGGAACTCCTGACCAGCGAGGTTATTTGTCCCAATGAAGTGATGGCCCAGATACTGCTCGAATCGGGTAACCTGGGATCTGCCTTGCTAAAAAAGACAAATAATATGCTGGGTATGCGGTTTCCGTTCAGTCGGCCAACGACTGCCATCGGAATGTATATTCCATCCAGGGATACCATTATTTACGGCCGGCAGGAAGATCTGAAAAAATACAGGAATACCGGTCATTATGCAGTTTATAAGGACTGGCAGGATGCCGTGAAGGATTATAAATGCTGGCAGAAACAGAATTTCATTCTGGCCGACCGTTACCTGAACTTTTTGGGAAACATTTATGCGGAAGATACCCTCTATATTTCAAAAATCAAGCGAATGGCAACATCACAAAACATGCAGATTGCCGTCCGTTAATGTTTTTAATAAAATGAAATCCGCATTCCATTCTTAATTGTCATCTTAAACTCTAAATTTGCCCGTTAAATGAACTACTATGGGACGAGTTTTTGAGAAAAGAAAATATAAGATGTTTGCCCGGTACGACCGGATGGCCAAGACCTTTACCCGGATCGGAAAGGAAATCGCAATTGCCGTTAAACAGTCCGGACCTGATCCTGCCGCCAATCCCCGGTTGCGTCTGGCCATTCAAAATGCCAAAGGCGCCAATATGCCCAAGGACAGGGTGGAAGCCGCCATCAAAAGGGCTTCATCCAAGGAGGAAAAG
>CAYWHE010000105.1:0-13672 GCA_964458125.1 uncultured Flavobacteriaceae bacterium
GAGGCCGGTGACAGCGTGGTTGTCACGGGCTTCATGTCATTGAAACCCGGAAGCGGTTTACGAATCCTGAAAGAACCCCAATAAGGCCTTTTCCAACCGATGAATCTTTCCTCCATCAGCATCAGCCGCCCGGTACTGGCCATTGTCATGTCGCTGGTAATCATGTTATTCGGAGGAATCGGCTTTACCTTTCTCGGGGTGCGGGAATATCCATCCATTGATCCGCCCGTTATAACGGTACGCACCAACTATGCCGGTGCCAATGCAGAAGTGATTGAATCACAAATCACCGAGCCGCTTGAAAAGGCTATCAACGGCATTGCCGGCATCAGGAGCATTTCCTCGGCCAGTAATTTCGGAAACAGTAATATCACCGTGGAATTCAATCTGGATGCCGACCTGGAAGCTGCCGCCAATGATGTGCGGGACAAGGTATCACAAGCGATCCGGAATCTCCCCCAGGATATTGACGGGTTGCCGACGGTAACCAAGTCCGATGCCAACTCAGATGCCATCCTGACGGTCACGCTTCAGAGCAGCACCAGGAACCACCTGCAGGTCAGCGACTATGCAGAAAATGTAGTAGCCGAACGCCTGCAAACTATTCCGGGGGTGAGTACGGTTCAGATATGGGGTCAGAAAAAATATGCCATGAGGATCTGGATGGACCCTTCCCTGCTGTCGGCTTACGGACTGACGCCACTGGATATCAATACGGCATTGCAGCGTGAAAACGTGGAATTGCCTTCCGGAAAAATCACCGGGCAAAACACCGAACTTGTGGTACGTACCCTGGGCCGGTTGTCCGATGAAGAATCATTCAACAACCTGATCCTGAAAGAAGATGCCAGCCGCACCATCCGGCTGAAGGACATTGGCACAGCCAGGCTGGGACCTGAAAATGAGGAAACCATCCTCAAGCAATCGGGCGTGCCCATGATCGGGGTTGGCGTGGTGCCCCAGCCGGGAGCTAACTACATTGATATTGCCGATGAATTTTACAAACGGTATGATCAGCTTAAAAAAGACGTGCCGAAGGACTTTACGCTGAATGTGGTATTGGATAACACCCGGTTTATACGAAATTCCATCCGTGAAGTGGGCGAAACACTCCTCATCGCCATTGTGCTGGTCATCCTGATCATTTTTTTGTTTTTCCGCGAATGGATCATTGCTTTCAGGCCCCTCATCGACATACCTGTTTCCCTGGTCGGGTCATTTTTCATCATGTACCTGATGGGCTATTCCATCAACGTCCTGACGTTGCTGGCCATCGTGCTGGCCACAGGTCTGGTGGTGGATGACGGTATTGTGGTGACGGAAAATATTTACAAGAAGGTGGAGGCGGGTATGCACCCTGTTGAGGCGGCCCGAAAGGGGTCTGCAGAAATTACCTTTGTCGTTATTTCCACCTCCCTGACGCTTGCAGCTGTTTTCATGCCCGTCATTTTCATGCAGGGATTTGTCGGGCGCCTCTTCCGCGAATTCGGCATCGTGCTTGCCGGTGCCGTCCTGATTTCGGCCTTTGTTTCGCTAACGCTTACCCCTATGTTAAATGCGCGCTTGTTACGTAAAAATCATCAGCACAGCCGTTTTTACCTGCAGACAGAACCCTTCTTCCGAAACCTTGTTGAACGATACCACCACTCCCTGGCCGGTTTCATGCAACGAAAATGGCTGGCTTTACTGATCATCCCGGCCTGTATCGGTTTGATTTTTCTGACCGGCGCCTATCTTCCCTCGGAACTTGCCCCCATGGATGACCGGAGCTGGTTCCGGTTTATGGCCACAGCTCCGGAGGGCGCTTCCTTTGAATACATGGACCGGTTTATGGATAAGCTCGATAAACTTGCACAGGATTCCGTTCCCGAACGCAGTTCGACCATTGTGGTTACGGCTCCCGGCTTTGCCGGATCAGGTGCGGTAAACACCGGGTTTATGCGCGTGGTGTTAAGTGACCCTTCCATGCGGAAACGCACACAAAACCAGATTGCGGAAATGTGTTCCCGGAATGTGAGGCAATGGCCCGAAGCCAGGACCTTTGTGGTACAGGAACAGACCATCTCGACCGGCGGAGGTCCGCGCGGAGCACTACCGGTACAATATGTACTGCAGGCCAGTGGTTTTGAAAAACTGAAGGAGACCCTGCCCAGATTCCTGGAAGAAGCCAATAAGAGCGAGGTTTTCCTTGGTGTTGATGTGAACCTGAAATTCAACAAACCAGAACTGAACATCAGTGTTGACCGGGAGAAAGCCAAAAATCTGGGTGTTTCAGTCGCCGATGTGGCGCAAACCCTTCAATTGGCATTCAGCGGGGGCAGGATTTCCTATTTCACCATGAATGGTAAGCAGTACCAGGTTATCGGGCAGTTCCAGGCTGACAAGCGGGACAAACCTGCGGATCTGAAGAATATCTATATACGGAATTCGACAGGCGGACTGATTCAGCTGGATAATGTCATCCGGGTGAACGAAGCCAGTACACCTCCCCAATTATATCATTACAACCGCTACCAGTCGGCAACCGTTTCGGCTGGACTGGCACCGGGCCGCACCATTGCTGATGGCATTCAGGAAATGGATAGGATTGCTGCCCGGGTATTGGATGATTCTTTTTCAACAGCCCTTACCGGTCCGTCCCGGGATTATGCAGAAAGTTCCTCCAATGTGCTCTTTGCCTTCCTGCTTGCCCTGGTCATCATCTACCTGGTGCTGGCAGCCCAGTTTGAAAGTTTTATAGATCCGTTCATCATCATGCTGACGGTCCCGATGGCCCTTGCCGGTGCGCTGATTGCTCTCTGGTATTTTAACCAATCCTTAAATATTTTCAGTCAGATTGGGATGATCATGCTGATTGGCCTGGTGACAAAAAACGGAATATTAATTGTGGAATTCGCCAATCAGTTAAGAGAAAAGGGAACGAATAAAGCTGAAGCCATCCTCGAGGCTGCGGCCGGCCGGTTCAGGCCTATCCTGATGACCAGCCTGGCCACGGCACTGGGAGCTTTGCCGATTGCAATGGCTTTGGGAGCAAGTGCCCGCAGCAGGATGTCAATGGGCATCGTGGTGATTGGCGGATTGTTGTTTTCACTGGTGCTGACCTTGTATGTGATCCCGGCCATGTATGCCTATCTGGCAAGAAAAAAAAGTAAACATGAGGAAGTTACTGTATAGCCTGCTTTTTCTTCAGGTACCGGTCCAGGTTTTTGCTCAGGAGTTACTCACTCTTGATAAAGCCATAGGCCTGGTGATGAAAAACAACTTCGGCATTGTCATCGCCGGGAACCAGGCTCAAATGGCGAAGAATGACCATACCTGGGGAAATGCCGGCTTTCTTCCACAGGTGAATGTAACAGGCGGAGGAAACCTGTCGGCCAATGATACCAAACAGCATTATTCCAACGGGCAGGAGGTCGATAAAAACAACGTATCCTCCAGCAGCCTTAATGCCGGCATTGGCTTATCATGGACGTTGTTTGACGGTTTGAAAATGTTTGCTTCCGCTTCCCGTTTACAGGCGCTTGCTGACCAGGGTGAACTGAATCTGAAAATTGAAATTGAAAACACCCTGTTTCAACTGATGCAGGCTTATTACGAAGTGATCAGGCAAAAACAACTCATCCGGGCCTCAGAAGAAATACTGTCGGGCTATGAAGAGCAGGAAAAAATTTCAAAAACCAGACTGGCTGTCGGATCCGGAACCAGGCAGGAACTGCTTCAGACCAGCGTGGATAAAAACAGCGTACTCAGTTCACTTTTACTGAACCGCCAGGCGCTCAGCCTGGCCAAAGCCAACCTCAATATGCTGATGGCTCGGCAGGCAGAAACCGAGTTTGATATTAGGGATTCCTTAAACCTGGTTTCTTCCTATTCGAAAGAGAACCTGTTCAAATCCGTCCCGGAGAGAAATTTTTCACTGGCCGCGGCCGCAAAAGAAATGGTGGTCAGCCGTTATTCCATACGGGAATTTGAATCGCAGCGATTGCCGAAAGCAGGTATTACGGCTTCCTATAATTTCGGCCGAACGGAAAACAAGGCTGGTTTCGTACTGCTCAATCAGAACCTCGGTTACAACCTCGGATTCACGGTAAGCTGGAACCTCTTTAACGGGTTTAACACTTCCCGGCAGGTTAAAAATGCCAGGCTGGTCTGGAGGAATGCACAACAAATGTATGACTATACCAAATCTGCGGTATCCACCGGCCTGTATAACTCCTGGAAGGAATTTGAAGATGCCCGGGAAATCCTGAAGATGGAAGAAGACAACATCCTGCTGGCCCGCGAGAACCAGGAAATTGCGCTGCAGCGTTACAAACTTGGCGCCTCGAATATCCTGGAACTGAAAAGTGCACAAAGCAGCTATGAAACCGCATTAGCCCGGCTGGTATCGGCCCGGTACAATGCCCGGATGGCGGAAATCAAACTAATGAAACTGAATGGCGACCTGGTGCGGTAACCGGTCATTTTTTACCGGATGACAATCTTTTCATTCCATACCCCTTCCCTGCCTCTTACCTGCACTATGTATACACCGGGGTGAATATTTTCAGTATCGAAGACAACAGGCAACTCACCGGATAATTTCCATTCACGGATCAGCCCTCCCTGTGTGGAAAAAATCCTGACAACCTCTGCCTGTATTCCTGAAACTACCAAACGGAGACCGGTCTGATCTTCATATATTAAAACATCAGGAACGGCAGATTCAGCTCCGGAATCCCGGCAATTGACCTGTACGGTTTTTCCGGCCGAAATGGCCGTACATCCGTTCGGCCCGGTCACCTTTACCTTAAACGTACCGCTTGCTTTCGCCACGTAAGCAGAAAGAGTTGCACCGGAAATATTCACATTGTTTTTCTTCCACTGATAGCTATTGCCTGCCACCAGTTGCGTGGACAAAACCACACTGTCACCGTTGCAAAAGGACAATGGTCCAGAAGCGGTAACATTTGCGACTGGCGATGGCTGCAGGCTGAGTTGTAAGGAATCAGAGGAAAGGGAACAATTATAATCCGAGGTATAAACAGAATAGAAATAAGTTCCCGATGCTGTGACTGTTTTTACCGTATCAAATGCACCGCCTGAAAACAATAAATTGTTTTTATACCAATAGTAGTAAGCGTTAAATGGACCCTGAACAGCATGCAGCTGAACGTCAGAGCCGTTGCACAGGGAAACCTGTCCTGCCGGGTTAAGGCCGGAAACAAGAGGTTCCAAAGCAAGATCATTTGTTAACAGCTGGGGACTGTTCTCATCGCCTATAATAACGGGGTTCGTGGAAACTACCCGGACCCTGCAACCCGTTGATGGAAGCACGTTACCGGGAATGTATGCGGAGTCTGCCAACCCGATATCGGTGGTATCACCGCTTGCCGGGTTAATCAACTGTGCCCGGAACTGGTTTCCAGTACCGAAAGCACTGACTGAATTCAGGGAAACCAAATAAGGCACCTGGAAAAAAACTCCGGTACAGAGCCGGTCTCCCGGAATGGGTGGCGTATAAATACCGGCCTGAAAAGGGATGGCACCGGTCTGGTTGACCTTGGTTACGAAAGCCCGTGTATGAAAATCAGGAGATGCTATTCCCACACGCTGAAAATGAAACGGGCAAATGACGACTTCGTTCATCGGGTTATACTCCCCGGCCACCAAACAATTCGCCTTGCCGGTGGCTATAAAAAGGCAATAGGCATTTTGCGTACTGAGCGACCAGGTTACCGTTGTACCGTTTCCCTGCAATTTTCGAAGGCTGTTACCCAGGGCCAGATAGATTTTTCCGTTGTCATCCAGGGCAATGCTGTTTCCATGCAAGCCCGGGTTGCTCCATAAAAAGCCTCCTGCCGGACTGATTTTAAAAATGGAATCATCAGAAGCTATGAAGCAATTTCCATTGTCATCCACTGCAAGTGAATTTCCGCCATAGGGTTGAGACCAGGAAAAATCGCCTTTAAAAGTCAATCGGGTCAGGGAGTTTGCATTTAACAGGAACACGCGTTTGTTTTTATCTACGCCGATAGCGGCACCACCGTATGAAGTATTATGCCATACCAGTATCCCCCCCGCATTGTACTTCCTTGAAGAAAATCCATCTGAAACATAAATATTGCCGGAACTGTCGGTTGTCATGGTATAATCCGTAGCCGGGTTATTCCCGATCGAGTCCAGCTGAAGGACTTTGCCCTGGGATGAAAATTTAACAAGGAATGCCGCATTGGAAGTGGTGTGAAGGGAATCGAATACCAATGGTGTTCCTGGAACCGACCAGGTACCAACGGCATAAATGTTTCCGAATCCATCAAAGGCAACGGCCCGGGCAACAGCAAAACCTGCATTGGCGCCTGTTATTTCTTTTTTCCATTGCTGTTTTCCGGAGGAATTCAGTTTGACGACCCGGAAAGCGGATGAAGAAGCCGACAGTTTCGATTCTCCCGCCTGGCAGGAATTACCATCAGGATCCACGGCAAAACCATGGATTATGACACCCAGGGTTGCCGAATAGTTTTTGGCCCATTGAAAATACTGGGCCTGGCAAAACTTACCCGGCCAGGCCAGGAGGGCCGGAATCAGCAGGCCTAAAATGGAGTTCCCTTTCATCGGAAACAAGATTAACAAACCCCAATTTACAGATAAAACATATACAGTCTGCAACCGGGACGATTTTTTTTTACTTTTACCATACCCAATCAGATGGAAGTAAAACAATTCACCCGGACCTTTTCTTTATGGATGCTGTTCGTGGCTTATGTGGTGGCCATATCAACAGGTTACATTATTTTTCTGGTTTGCCCGTCCACCTTTTCACCCGTATTATCCAGCCTGATCGCTGATCTTGGCGCCACATTCGTGATTTACCTGTTCAGCCTGGGTTTTAACAACTCCAGCTTTTATGATCCTTACTGGAGTGTGGTACCATTTGTACTGGCTCTATACTGGAGTGTGAATTACGGCAATCCAGCTTCCATGACGGACACCATAATCCTCGTCGTGATCCTGCTCTGGTCCTTGAGGCTGACTGTAAATTTTATCCGTGGCTGGAATGGCATTGAACAGGAAGACTGGCGGTACGGTGCGCTGAAAAAACAAGCGCCACGACTTTTCTGGCTGACCAATCTGGCCGGTATTCATCTCTTTCCCACCCTCCTGGTTTTTACCGGTATGATGCCCGTATACGTTTACATGCACCGGGAAAATATTCCGGAAGATTACAATTACGTGCTTGGGGGAGGTTTGCTCTCGCTTGTAGGAACCTTGTTCGAATTAATCGCCGACGAGCAATTGAGGAGTTTTAAAAAGCAGCATGGACCTCATGAATCCATCCGCACGGGGCTGTGGAAATATACCCGTCATCCGAATTATTTCGGTGAAATCCTCTTCTGGTGGGGATTATGGATCATGATGATGGGGATAAACCGCCTGTTCTGGTGGACCGGAATGGGCGCCTTGTCCATTAGCATGATGTTTGTTTTTATTTCCATTCCCATGATGGAAAAAAAATCCCTTCATTCGAAACAGGGATATAAACAGTATATGAATGATGTTTCCATGCTGATTCCATGGTTCAGCAGGAAAATATGACGGACTTGTCCTGCTTATTTGACTTGCAGGTATTTTCCCGGTCTTTCCGGATCCGCAATAAACCAACCCGGGTTGCCTTCAGGGTCCTTGCCGAGCTTTGCACCGGGAACAGGCGGGTTATTCATATCAACCTGCCTGGCCTGCCCGTTTCCGGGGGTACCGTTTGTGGCTGAAGGCTTTTCAAAAAAACCGCCTTCCTGCATATCAAGGATACTTTCCCGGTAGCATTTAATGATGAAATCAACATCTGCCTCAGAATGGGCAGTCGTCAGGAAACACGGGAAGCCATCGTAAATATGCACGCCTTTATCGCGAAGCAGGATATATACCAGTTCACCATACGGGGGCTCGGAATCCCATTTCATTTTAAACATGGAACCGAAGTTGACCAGATGGAAAGGTGCATGTTGGTCTTCACAAATGGCGTTGACCGCCTGCACCAGTCTCCCTGTGAGGGCGCTGAGTTTATGCTGCAGTGATGGACCTTCCCTTTTCATATAATCAAGCGAAGCCTTGGCGGCAGCAAGTGCAAACGGGTGCCGGACAAAGGTTCCGGCAAAATAGGTAACACCCACTTCGGGAACGGAAGCATCTCCAAACTGCCAGTGCCCCCCGTCAAGGGCATCCATGAATTCCCTTTTGCCGGCAATCACCCCAATCGGCATGCCGCCTCCCACCACTTTACCATAGGTTCCCAAATCGGCCCTGACACCAAAATGTTCCTGGGCACCACCGGGAAGCATGCGGAAACCGGTAATCACTTCATCAAAAATAAGCATGCAGCCGTTATTGGTAGTAATGGCACGCAGTTCATGCAGGAATTCCCGGGGTTGAAAATCAGCCCTGCGGCTTTGAACGGGTTCTACCATCACGGCTGCAAATTCCCGGGCACGGTTACGAATGATCTCCAGCGCTTCCGGGGAACCATAGTCAAGCACCAGAACATTTTGAACCGCCTCCGGCATGATGCCTGCGGAAGCAGGAATGGACTTCAGTTTTCTGGTTCCCCGTACGATCACCTCATCATTGATACCATGATAAGATCCGGAGAAAATAACGATGGTTTGCCTCCCTGTAACGGTACGGGCTATACGCATAGCACCCAGAACGGCTTCCGAACCGGTATTGCAGAATCCGGCACGGTCAAAACCGGTCATTTCACATATCATCCGGGCCACTTCCCCGGCCAGCGGATGCTGCGGTCCCAGTTCATACCCTTTTTTCAACTGTTCTTCAATCGCTTTGACTATGACGGGATTGTTATGTCCGAACATACAGCTGCCGAATCCATTGAGCACATCAACATACTCATTGCCGTCAATATCCCAAAGCCTGGAACCCAGTGAACGGTCAACCACGGGCTGATAGATCAGTTCCTTGATGCCGGCCCTGAATCCCGTCACCACGCGAGGATCAGCGAGATGGGAACGGTGTTCCTGGGTATAGGCCTTCGATTTACCGGTTTTACCGGTATAACGGGCGGTTAAATCATCGAGCCACCTCCGTTGTACCGGTGTCAACTGGTCACCTCTGGATTTGTCTATCCGCGCAATAGCTCCAAAAGGCTTTTTCAGTTCCGCTGCTTCATCCGGATTCAAACCCGGATCGGTTACTTTCAGATCTGGTGCTGAAGGGGCGGATTGTGTAACTTCTGGTGTATACGTATCCGGTTGGGGCATAAGGCAGGCCTGCATCATGGCGAGTTGCTGCTGCATCATCTGCAACTGCTGCATCATCATCCATTCCATCGAACCCGGCTGACCCTGAGGGGCCTGCTGATGGGGCTGTGTACCAGCCTGTCGGGGAGTCTGCTGGGCTGGTGCAGGAGTGTTTCCGGTTGTCTTTTGTGCAGGCATGGCCCCTTCTGGCATTTGCTGATTCAGGAATGCGGATAACGATTGGAAGGAAGAAAACTCTTCATTCAATTGCCGGAAGGTCACCTTTACGCCATATTTTTTGGATATGGTCAGAGCGGCCTGTGTCAGGAAAAGGGAATCCAGTCCGAGTTCGAGAAAGCTAACTTGTTCATCGGCATTCAATAGTTCAATGCCGGAGGCTTCTTCCATGACTTCCTTCAGGTCAGTGATAATCTGTTGCTGGCGCGTATTCATATTACTTGCTGTGGGTTTTTGACTAGTTGGTAATTGGGAATCAGTTGAGGGTGCTGAATGGTCGAGCTCCGCTACTGCAGTTCCGGTAAGGTTTTGATACAAAGGCAGGGATGTTGACTGGGGCAATGGATCCACCCAAAATCGCCTGTGTTCGAACGGATAAACGGGAAGTGAAATTTTCTTTCGCTTTTCCAGGGCATAGAAGTTTTTCCAGTCAGGTGAAACGCCATTCAGCCATAACTGGCCCATGGCGAATAACAGGGCAGACCATTCGGCTTCGCCTTCTGCTGTCTCACCAAGGGAGGAGACGGCTACCTGCCTTTTCAGGTCGGCAGCCTGTTGCCTGGCCAGGGTAGCCGCAGTCGCGCGCGGGCCGCATTCCAGCATGAGGTATCCGGCCTTTTCTTTCCAAAGTGTTTGAATGCCTTCGGCAAAACGAACGGTGGCCCGCAGGTGACCGGCCCAATACATGGGATCCATGGCTTCGGTATCGGTGATCCATTGCGTGGTAACCGTAGATACGAAAGGAATTTGAGGAGGATTTAGCCTGACCTGTTTCACCATCTCCAGAAATGGTTCCACAATAGGGTCCATCATAGGGGAATGAAAGGCATGTGAAGTGTGAAGATGTTTACAAATCACCTCTTCACGTTCCAGGGCAGCCTGCAGTTCATCCACCTCCGGGGTATTTCCCGCAACCACACAAAGTGAAGGACCATTAACTGCAGCAATTGACAGGTTTTTACTGATGCGTTTTTGGACTTCTGCAGCAGGCATCCTGACGGAGAGCATGGATCCGCGAGGCAGATCCTGCATCAGCTTGCCGCGGCCGGCTACCAGGAACAAGGCATCCTCCAGGGAAAACACTCCCGCAAGGCATGCACCTACAAACTCCCCGATACTGTGCCCCACAAATGCAGCAGGACGTATTCCCCAACTCATCCATAATTCCGAAAGCGCATAACCGATCGTAAACAGGGCCGGTTGGGTGAAAAAGGTTTCTTTCAATGACTTTTCTGCAGCCTGTGCATCCTGAGGATCCGGGTACAATGTCTTCCGGAGATCAACGCCCATCAGGGGTTCGAGTATGGTGCAGCAACGGTCGACCGCATCCTTAAAGACAATTTCATCGCGGTACAGGGTTCTTCCCATGTTGACATACTGGGCTCCCTGTCCAGGGAACATGAATACCACGGCGGGTTCGCCTGATTCAAGCTGGCGCGAAGCCGTTGATTTAGGATCGGTCAGGGATAGCTTTGCAAGGGCATCTTCCCGGTCTCCGCAAACCACCATCCTGCGGAATTTAAAATATTTTCGTCCGGTTTGAAGAGTATAAGCCAGATCAGGCATGGAAATGTCCGGATGACCGGAGATAAAATTTTTAAGTCTTTCTGTGGCGGTATCGAGTGCAGCCTTGGTTTTAGCCGACAACAGCAACAGGTTACGGCTGCGGGCAACTCCTGAACCCCCGGACAAAGGTGCCTCCTCCACTACAACGTGTACATTGGTACCGCCCACTCCAAAGGAACTGACTCCTGCTCTCCTGGGCCGGGCGCCCCGCTGCCAACCCATTAAATAACTGTTCACATAAAAGGGACTGTTTTCAAAATCGATAGTGGGATTCGGTTTTGTATAGTGTAAGTTAGCCGGTATACACTGATGGTACAGGGACAGGACTGTTTTAATCAGCCCGGTCACACCGGCAGCGGCGGTGAGGTGTCCAAAATTTGTTTTGACGGAACCGATGGCGCAAAATTGTTTTTTGTCGGTCTTGCTCCGGAAGGCCTGGGTCAGCGCCTCCACCTCAATGGGATCGCCCAGCGGAGTTGCTGTTCCATGTGCTTCAATGTAGGAAATGGATTCCGGGTGTACTTGGGCAACAGCCTGTGCCATGGCAATCACGGCCGCCTGTCCTTCCACACTGGGAGCGGTAAAACTCGCCTTGTCAGAACCGTCATTGTTCATGGCCGCCCCTCGTATCACCGCATAAATAGTATCGCCATCTGCAACGGCATCCCGGTATCGTTTGAGCACCACTACACCGGCACCGTCACTGAATACCGTTCCCTGGGCATCAGCATCAAAGGTTCGGGTATGACCATCTACGGAATACATGCCACCTTCCTGATAAAGGATTCCGCTGTTTATAGGTGCGGTGATAGCAATACCTCCGGCAATGGCCATGTCACACTGGTTATTTTTCAGATTTTCAAAAGCCAGGGTCACTGCCGTCAGCGAGGTTGAGCAGGCCGTATGCACACTGATACCCGGGCCTTTCAGGTTCATCTCATGGGAGACCCGGGTAGCGATATAATCCTTTTCATTAGCCACCATCACCTGAAAGGTTCCGACTTTTTCGATCAGGTCCTTATGGGCCAGGACGTTATTCGGAAAGTAGGTATTGTTACCCATACCGGCAAAAACCCCGATCAATCCCTGGTAACGCTCTGCCGTATATCCGGCATCTTCCAGAGCTTCCCAGGCCACTTCCAGGAAAACACGCTGCTGGGGATCCATAAGTTCGGCCACGCGCGGGCTCATTCCGAAAAAAGCCGCATCAAACTGATCAGCATCCTTCAGGATACCACGTGCGGCTACATAGGAAGGATCATTGACCAGAGCGGGATCCAGGAATGGATCCAGTTCCTCCCTTTTAAAAAACGTTGTTGTTTCCCTGCCGTTCACCAGGTTATCCCAGAATTCGGCAATACCGGAAGCGCCCGGAAAACGTCCGGCCATTCCAATGACTGCGATGCCATCCTCCACACCGGATTCCGTTTTAAATTCCCCTGAATGCCTGCTCATTCTTTCCCAGGCCTGCTCGGCTGCACTTTGCTTTTTTCCCTGGTTGTAGATAAAATCAGCTATACCGGCAATGGTCGGATGCTGATAAAGTTTCACAACCGGTATATCAAGTCCCTGTTCCTGGTGCAATTTCGCAATGGTTTGGAGGGCCAGCAGGGAATTACCTCCCAAATCGAAGAAGTTATCATGCAGCCCTACCCGGTCGATGCGCAGGAGCCTGCCCCAGAGCAGGGCAAGCGATTTCTCAAAAACGCCCGATGGTTCCACGTACAGGGTCTGAAGTTCGGGTCTTTTGCTGTCCGGAGCAGGAAGGGAACGCTTGTCAATCTTTCCGC
Source organism: uncultured Flavobacteriaceae bacterium (assembly GCA_964458125.1). Taxonomy (GTDB): domain Bacteria; phylum Bacteroidota; class Bacteroidia; order AKYH767-A; family OLB10; genus CAYWHE01. The sequence continues at coordinate 12,827 of CAYWHE010000105.1, forward strand.
TGGGTGTCCTGGGGAATACGTCCAGTATCACAAAAGAGGAGGGAACCATATAATCCGGCAAACTGTCATTCAGGTATTTCCGGAGTTCATGCGTATTTATTTTCTTTCCCTCCCTGGGAATGAGATAGGCTACCAGACGTTTATCTCCGGGCTCATCTTCACGGGCCACAACTACCACCTGGTTTACATCGGTATATTTTCCGATCATCACTTCGATTTCACCCGGTTCAATCCGGTATCCCCTCACTTTTACCTGACCATCGATACGACCCAGGTATTCCAAATTACCATCCGGTAATTCGCGGGCCAGGTCACCGGTTTTATAAATCCTGGCCGATTTCTCCTTTGCCGCCGGATTGGTAATAAATCTTTCCCCGGTCAGGTCATCCCGGTTTAAATATCCCTTTGCCAGCGCTGCACCTGAAACATACAATTCCCCGGGATCTCCTGTTTTAACCGGCTCCATGTTTTCATCGAGCAATAAAATTCCGGTATTGGATACAGCCTTTCCGATTGGAGGCAGGGGCATCCAGGAATCCGGACTACCGGTAAGGGTATACGCGGTAACCACGTGGGTTTCAGTCGGACCGTAATGGTTGTGGAGTTTGCAATGCGGAAGCGCCATGAAAAAACCAATGATATGGCGCGTGATTCGTAACTGCTCCCCTGCGGTTATCACATCTTTCAGTGATGTGGGGTAAATTTTATTTTCATCGGCAACCTCTGCCAAATGCTGCAAGGCGATAAACGGAAGGAACAGTCTCTCGATCTGGAAGTCGTGGATAAATTTCAGGAGGCTGATGGCATTCAGGCGCAAGTCATCGTCGATGAGAAACAGATTTCCGC
>CAYWHE010000106.1:0-13537 GCA_964458125.1 uncultured Flavobacteriaceae bacterium
CTGCCCAAGGATTTCTTTGCTGCCCACCCGGCTGCATCAACCATTCTGTTTGAACTCCTGAAGAAATACGATTTTTCCGCCACGGTCGTTGCCGATATCCTGCATTCTTTATCCCACCAACCCGGGAGCCGGTTTTATTCCTCCACCCATGAACTGGTCCTGGACCGGGATGACATGATTATACAGAAGACTGAAAAGGCAGCCGGAGAAACGGTCATGAAGGAATATCACGATCATCTTGAAATTATCCACGACCATTTTGTATTGTCAGTTTATCCCCTCTCGATGAGTAAAAAACTCTACCGGACAATTCTTTCCAACCGGGATAAAACGCTGGCCTTTGCCGATGTGGAAAAAATGAAACTGCCCATGGCTGTCCGAACCTGGAAAAAAGGAGACGTTTTTCATCCCTTCGGCATGAAAGGAAAAAAAAAGATAAGTGATTTTTATACCGATCTTAAGTTATCTTTGACCGGAAAAGAACGGACGTTCCTGCTGACGGATGCCGAAAAAATAATCTGGATCATGGGTTACCGCATGGATGGCCGGGTAGCCGTTACGCCTGAGACCAAGTTCTGTTACCGGTTTGAATTTAGTCCCCGCTGATATGAATGCCACCCCTCTTTTTGAAGAAAAGCAATACCTCGGTTACAATAAATATTCCATCCTGAGGCGCACGGTACTGGCCCTGTTTTGCTTCATTGCCTATTACTATACAGAAAGCGGTGAACGTTCACAAAATGCCGACCTGCTTTTCCTGGTGGGTATCATCATCATGGCCATATCGGTCATCCTGCTCTTTGTCCTGCACCTCCACACCCGTGTTTATGAAGATCACATCATGCTGGACGGCCTCTGGACCACCCGGAAAGTCAAAATCGATCTCCGGAATATGGTTGGAGTGGAAAAAATCACCCTGGGCCGGAACATGCTGAACAACCCGGTTTACAACCTGCATTACAAAGGCACCATCCGTTTTTACACCGGCGGCAAGGAGGCGGTTAAACTCACTGACAAGGACGGGCTGATTTACCTGATCGGTTCCCAGAAAGCCGCTGAACTTTACAAGCACCTGCAGGCAAGGGTGTAAGCCCCGGACCTGACTTTTTCTTGGCGCACAGGTTCAAAAGCCTTATATTTGCAGGGTTTTCACATGTATTTCCCGATATAAAACAGCTGATTTGATCAACAGGACCTTTCGTGACGGCTTGAACCTGGTAAGCAAGTTAACTCCTTTACGCGCCTGGAACGCTTTACAGGTGGTTAGCAGTTATTATTTCAGCAGGTGGACAGGCAGGTCCTTTCACTGGGGTTTGCCCATCAGCATCTCTTTTGAACCGACCACTTCCTGCAACCTGCGTTGCCCGGAATGTCCAAGCGGGCTGCGTTCATTTACACGTCCGACAGGGATGCTGGAAGCTTCCTTTTTTAAGCGGACTCTGGACGAACTGGCCGGCCGGCTTCAATACCTGGTATTTTATTTCCAGGGCGAGCCCTACCTGAATAAAAATTTCCTGGACCTGGTGAGTTATGCTTCTTCCAAAAATATTTATACGGCAACATCCACCAACGCTCATTACCTGGATGATGAAACAGCCAGAAAAACGATAGCCTCCGGACTCGACCGGCTGATTATTTCCATAGACGGAACTTCCCAGGAAACCTATTCCGCATATCGTATAGGTGGACAGTTATCCAAAGTGCTGGAAGGAACACGAAACATCATCAAATGGAAAAAACAACTCAGGTCCTCCAAACCGCATGTGATCTTCCAGTTCCTCGTAGTGAAACCCAACGAACATCAGATCGGGGAAGTATTGAAACTTGCTGAGGAACTGGGCGTGGATGAAGTCGGCCTGAAGACGGCACAGATTTATGATTACGAAAAAGGCAGTCCGCTGATCCCTGAAAATGAAACCTATTCCCGCTATCGTAAAAATCCTGACGGCACCTACAGGATCAAAAACCGTTTCGGCAACCATTGCTGGAAACTATGGCATTCGGCCGTGATTACCTGGGATGGCACCGTAGTGCCCTGTTGTTTCGATAAGGATGCCTGGTACAGGATGGGTGACCTGAATACAACTACCTTCCGTGAACTGTGGAACAACGAACCCTATAAAAAATTCAGGGCCTCCGTTATCCGGTCGCGCAGCGGGATCGAGATGTGCAAAAACTGTACGGAAGGAACCAAAGTCTGGGCCTGACACACCTGGAAAATGAAGCGTATTTGAAACAATATACCGGAGCCGGTCATTCGTTATGGCCGTCAAAAGCCGGTATGGAAACAAAAAATGCAGTGCCTTCACCTGGCTTTGTTTCAAACCAGATGGTCCCCCCGGCATTTTCCACGGTATTTTTAACCATGGCCAGTCCCAATCCGGTTCCCCCGGTTTTGGTGGTGAAATTGGGTGTAAAAATTTTTTCCGATTTATCCGTTGAAATACCCTCCCCGTTATCACGGATGGCTACTATATAGTTTTTCTGATCCAGGGTGATGTCGACGGTGATGATGCCCTCCCTGGAATCGGGAATGGCCTGCACGGCATTTTTCAGCAGGTTGGAAAAAGCCCGCAGCAACTGATCCTTATCGGCATATACATCTGCTTCCCCGAAGTTGCCGGCATTAAAATAGATCCTGACCTTTTCACTTTCGGCATACAAATTCACGATATTCTCCAGGATGGAAGCCAGGTTCAGCACGGCATTGTTCACCTTGGGCATCTTGGCGAAATTACTGAACTCGGTGGCAATATTGGAGAGCGTATCAATCTGTTCTATGAGGGTTTGGGAGAAGCGCTGCATGATGCCTTCCAGGTTCGGACTTCGTTCCCGCCAGGCTCTCTGCAAATGCTGCACGCTCAGCTTCATTGGCGTGAGGGGATTTTTTATTTCATGCGCCACCTGTTTGGCCATTTCCCTCCAGGCGCTTTCCCGTTCCGAACGCGCCAGCAATTCAGCACTTTCATGCAATTCATCCACCATGCTGTTGTATTCATTCACCAGGGCGCCAATTTCATCCTTGCGGCTCCACTCCATGGGTTCGGTCCGTTTACCCAGCTTGATCTGGCCCAGGTGGCTTTGGATCAGCCCCAGCGGCCTGGTTATCCTGTTCGAAATAATATAGGTGGCGAACATGGCCAGGGAAAATAAAAACACATAAATGTTGATCAGCGTGACGAGCAGGGAGGAAATTTCCTTTTTCAGCACATTCTGTTTGGCAAAATACGGAAGGTTGATATACCCGATGATTTCATTTCTCGAATTGCGTAACGGCTCATAAGCCGAAAGGAAATTTAACTTGCCCATTTGTTCATAATGAATAAACTGCGTCCGCTGGCGGACATGCAGCTCATTAAAAGCAAAGGCGTTCATGGTCCTGGCCAGGATGCCCTGTTCAAAAATCCTTGGTTGGGTGCTGAAGGCCAGCATGCCGTCCGTGCGGTAAATATTGAAATCAAGCGACAGGTTGGAGGACAGCCGTGAAAGTCCGTAAACAAGCTCATCATCGGGGTTGCCAGGCAGTACCTGCTTGCGCTCCAGTTCATGCTGAACCAGGATCAGCAAGGAAGTCAGCTTTTCACTTACCTTCTGATTCTGGTTGGCTGAATAATTACCAATGATGTAATAAATCGTTCCACCGCCTGTCATCAGTATCGTGGCCATCACAATGGCGAACACCATGAACTGGATACGTGTTTTAAAATTCACCTCGAAGCGGAAAGAATTCTTGACCAGCTTATACAGGATATAAATCGAAACAAATAGCATATAGAAAAAGGAGAATATATAGGAGAAGAGGGTGATGAAAACCAGGATGCTCTGGTTGGGGCGGGAGATGATGATCAATCCGGAGGCACCATAACGGTAAAACAGGTGCGAGTAACCGTTAAAATCATAAAACCGGTCAATCCGGCTGACACCATACTGTTTTTCATACGTGGCCGACTGATTAAAATAAGGGTACTTGCCGTATTGCCTGACCAGTTTAGATGCTTCATATTTGGCATAGGAATAATTGGAATAATCCTTTTGTTCCGGTATGCGGTCACTAAGAAGCAAATCCGGAAAGCCCCCTTCACTGTCTGCAAAACGTGAATTCATCAGCAGGATGATCCTCCCTGCGGTTGTTGTATCGCCCGATTGAGGCACATCCACCCTTCCGGCATAACTGGCCCTGCCGGCTTTATTACCCAGGTAATAAAAACCATTGCTCCTGGTCGGGGCAGCGTCGGTGAAGACCTGCTGTTCAATTTCCTGGAAGGCCGGGTCATTTTCCATGTTCATCCCGACGGGCCTGCCAAACCGGTCATAAAACCGGATATTGATATCAAACCTGCTCCAGTAGCCGTTCAGGTATAATTGCTGAATGCGTCTTTCCATCACCTCCTGGGTCAGGGAAAACGGGAACACCTGCTGGCCAGCCGCCATCAGGAAGGCTGAAACAAAACGGTCGCGGGCGATCTTTCCGGCTGCTTCCTCATAGAGGTATTCCGCTACCAGATCATGATCGTTCTCCAGTTTCAGCGCCAGTAATTTGCGGGCCTCCTTCTCCTTAATATCGTTGAAGTCTGCAATGGTCTTGGCCGCATAAATTGAAAAACCCAGAATAACCAGCAGTGTGCGTGAAAAGGAAAACAGCTTCCTGGCGCTGCTGCGTATATAACTGATAAAGATAATAAGCGAATTGGCCAGCAGGAAAGAGGTGACGCCGTAATCCTTGAAAAATTCAGTATCCCTCAGCCACAGCAGGATCAACAGGAAAAATCCCTGGGTGACCAGGAATAATATGCTGATCTGGCCTGACGTAAACCGGGTTCGCTGAATGAACCGGATACTGCCGTCACAAATCAGGTAAAAGGAAAAAAGCAGCAAACCAATGATGGCAAAACCAATCAGGCTGTAACCGCTCAGTTCAAAAATATTATTAATATTGAAGGATATCTTGGAATCCAGAATGAGTCCGCTAAGCAGGTAATTTACAAAGACGGAAAATAAAAACGTGAATAAAAAAACAAAAACCACCTGCGTGGAAACCCAGGCATAGCTTCCCCGGGCAGCTCCGCCCTCGCTGATTCGGTTAAAATAGTGATGCAGGAAGACCACCAGAAAGGTAAACACCAGTGCACTGATGAGGAAATCACCAAGGGAATTTAACAGGTAGGAACTGGCATAATACCTTGGACTAAACAGGGAGAGGTTGTAAAACGTTTCCGGGATCCGGTAATGCAAAGCCAGCCAGCGCAGCGCCACGAGAAAACCACAGATCAGGAACGCCGGCAAAGGCTGCCTGACAGCCAGATGTTTGATGTAGCTGTAAAGAAACAAAAGAAAAGCCGCCATTGCTGAAAAAAACAAGACCATGATTGGAATTTCCAAAGCCGTACTGCCGGCATCGTCCGGGTAAAAAACAGAAAACAGATAGTCCCCGCTATTGCTGTTCACAGGCCAGTAACCCTTGCCCTTTTCGACTGCCAGACCTGCAGCATCCGGAAGCCTGAACGCAGGATTAAAATGATTGGTTATAAATTTATTGCTGAATGGGTATTCGTATTTTATAAGCAGCAATCCGTTCAGGGTGTATGGTCCCCATGTTCGTTTAAAGCATTCGTACCAGCCGTTTCGTAAAAAAGCAAGCTGCCTGTCGGTGGTTTTATCCATGGATGACGGATCCATCATAACGGCATTATCCGACCAATATAACAACTTGTCTCCTCTGTATATCAGCAGGGAAAAACCCTGAGGAGGTTCATCGAACCGATCCAGCCAAACCGGAACATCATCCCATATCCTGGACGGTACGACGGGTGGATGAGAAACGATGGAATCCAGTAAAACAGCAATCCGCTCTTCCTGCCTGGCCAGCAGTTTCCCGGCATGGGCCGTGAGCACTTCGTAGTCGGATGTGCGCAGCGTAAATTTCCTTTCCAGGAAAAATGCCGTGCCGAACAGGATCATGCTCAGTAACAGCAACAGGTAATTGAGCCTGGGATATGTTGTCTCCACCAACGGGGTTTTAAACTCTCAAAATTATCAATTTACCGGTTATGACCGCCCTTTTTTTATGTTGATTCCAGACCCGCCGTAAACCGGGGCTTGGCTGCAAAACAATCAATTAGTATCTTTAGCCGGCAAAAATTCCGAACCGTTTGTCAGGTATTCACATGCATCATTATTCCTACCGAAAAAAAAATCTTTCCAGGTTATTGACCAAAGTCGCCGCCGTTCTTTTATTTTTTGCTGTTCTCCCCTCCGGCCGCCTTTATTCCCAGGAGAATCAGGAGGAACAGGGAGGGATCGATTTGTTTGGAACGGCCGGAGACCTGACAGGCGGGGAATCGCTGCCCGGAAACTTCAAGCAGAAACGGGACAATGCCCGGTTTTTATCCAGGGCAGGCTATGAAAGCCGTCTGGAGGCAGCCCGAAAGCTTAACAAATCCAATGGCATTGCCATTGCAGCCAATAACCTGGGGTTGATTGCCTACCGGGAAGGAAACCCGGATAAGGCCCTGTCTTATTTTGAAGAAGCACTGAAGGCCAGGGAGTCGATGAATGAGCGGAAAGGTGCCGCACTGATCAAAGGAGAAATCGGTTATGTGTATTATAACCGGAAACAAGCCGATATGGCAACAGCCTATTTTCAGTCAGCTCTGCAAATCATGCGTGAAGAAAAAATGACCAAAGCCATTGCCATCACGGCCGGTTTCCTGGGAGAATCGCTGTCCAGCCAGAAAAATTATGCTGCCGCCGCCCAGGTTTACCTGGAAGCCCAGGCCGCATTTGCCAGCCTTGGCGAGTTGAAGTCTGCAGCCACCTTGTGGCATAAGGCAGGACAATCCATGTTCCTGTTACGGCACGATACCGATGCTGCAGCATTTTTCAACGAGGAACTGAAGATTGGCCGGCGGCTCAATGATTCCATTCTCATAGCCAGAGCCAACAGGAGCCTGGGGTACCTGTATTTGTTTCAGGATGATTACCTGAAGGCGGAAGCCTGCCTGCTGACCAGCCTGAGGTTTAAACCACAGGCGCCGCTGACTGAAAAATACCTGAAAGAAACCTATTCCAAACTGGCCGCCAGGTACAAGGTGGAAAACAATTCCGAAAAAACCTTTTATTATACCCAGCGTTACCAGGATCTGCGGGAAAAACTGTCTGTGAAAGATTCCTTATCCGGAACTAAAGCCCATGAAGCGGATGAAAAGGAAAACCTGCTGCAAAGCCTCAGGCGCGAAAATAAACAGGAGCTGGCCGCCTTATCATCGGGTCAGCTGGAACTGAAGCAACAAATGGCAGCCACTGAACTTGAGCGCCTGAACCGGGAAAAGGCCATGGAAGAATTAAACCGTACGCTCAACCTGTCCGAAAAAGCAAGAATAGACCGGGACCGGGAGATAGAAAAACTGAAATATGAAAAAAACCAGCTCGATCTGATTCTGGCTCAAAGCGAAAAAGAACTGCTGCGCAAAACGAAGAACAACGTCATTCTTCTTGGCGCAACCCTGCTGGTATTGCTGCTGATTTTTTTCCTGTACAACCGTTACCGTCTGAAGCAAAAAAGCCTTGCCAAACTGAACCTTGCCTATGATGAACTGAAAACCACCCAGCAACAACTCATCCAGTCGGAGAAAATGGCTTCTCTTGGCCAGCTGACAGCCGGTATCGCGCATGAAATACAGAATCCGCTAAATTTTGTCAATAACTTCGCAGAATTAAATGCCGATTTGCTGAATGAACTGGAACAGGCTTGCACGGAAGAGGAAAGGAAGGATCTCATTCAAAACCTGAAACAAAACTTCATGCGCATCCACGAACATGGAAAACGGGCCGACAGCATAGTCAAAGGCATGCTGGCGCACAGCAGGGCTTCAGGCAACGAAAAACAAAGCCTGGACCTGAATAAATTATGCGATGAATTTTTCAACCTCGCTTATCACGGCATGCGGGCCAAGGACAGTTCCTTTAACTGCACCATGGAGAAAAAACTTTTCGACGGCATACCGCCGGTGAAACTGATCCAGCAGGATATCAGCCGGGTCCTCCTGAACCTGCTAAACAACGCATTTTATGCCGTCAATGAACGTGCGGCCATGGAATTGCAAACCGGGAATAGTTCCTATAAGCCTGCTGTCATGCTGACCACAGGAGCCGATCAGCAACAGGCCTACATTAAGGTTAAAGATAACGGGAACGGCATATCGCCAGCCATTGTCAATAAAATTTTTCATCCATTCTTCACCACCAAACCTTCCGGGTTAGGAACCGGGCTGGGCTTATCACTAAGCCATGACATCATTGTGAAAGGGCATCAGGGAAGCCTGACGGTCATTTCCGAAGAAAACAAGGGCACCGAGTTTACGATTTCACTGCCGCTTCAGCCGTCCCTGAACGGACAATATAAAACAAAAGCCCCATGAAAAAAATTCTGATTGTCGATGATGAGCATGATATAGAACCGTTGTTCCAGCAACGCTTCCGCCAAGAGCTGAAAGAAGGTAAATTCGAATTTAAATTCTGCTTCTCGGCCGAGGAGGCGCTTGAATATATCCAAAACCTTCACGAGCCCGACCTCCTGATGGTCCTTTCCGATATCAATATGCCGGGCATGTCAGGCCTGGACCTGCTCCGGCAGATCAAACGCGATCACGAAGCCATGAAAGTGCTGATGATTACGGCTTACGGGGATTCCAAAAACCGGCAGGATGCGATGCATGCCGGTGCAGCTGACTTCATGATTAAACCGATTAATTTCAACCTTTTGAAAGAACGACTGGAAAAACTTTAACATGACACCTGCAAAAATTTTAGTTGTTGACGACGAACAGGATCTGGAACTATTGATTATTCAACGGTTCAGGCAGAAGATTAAAGAAGGCGCCTTTTCGTTTGTCTTTGCCAATAACGGGGAGCAGGCGCTTTCGAAACTGGACGAACAGCAGGATACCGACATTGTACTCACGGATATCAACATGCCTGTCATGGACGGGCTGACCCTGTTGAAAAAAATCGGGGAGAAAAAACTGACCTGCAAATGCGTGGTGGTATCGGCTTATGGCGACCTGCAGAACATCCGAACCGCCATGAACAGCGGGGCGTTTGACTTTGTCACCAAACCAATCGATTTCAGGGACCTGGAAATGACTATTGATAAATCATTGGGCGAGCTGGTGGTGCTGCGGGGCGGGGTTCAGGCGAAAAAGCAGCTGGCGAAAACGCTCCTTGAAAAGGAAGCAGCTGAGATACAAAGGATCAAAGCAGAGCAGTCGGAAAAATTCAAGCAGCAGTTCCTGGCGAACATGAGTCATGAAATCAGAACACCCATGAATGCCGTCATTGGACTCACCAACCTGTTGCTGAAAAACGAACCACGCCATGATCAGCTTCGTTACCTGAATGCGATTAAACAGTCGGCCGACAATTTACTGGTAATCATCAACGACATCCTGGACCTTTCCAAAATAGAGGCGGGTAAGATGCAGTTTGAAAAAATCACCTTCAAGCCTGCCGAGGTGATGAACCTCGTATATAACATCCTTCATTTCAAGGCGGAAGAAAAAAGCATCCTGCTGACTGCGGAGGTGGCCCCGGACGTACCGGGGTCCCTGACGGGCGACCCCACCAGGCTCACCCAGATCCTGATTAACCTGGCGGGTAATGCCATCAAGTTTACCGAAAAGGGATCGGTCACCCTTCACCTGAGCAGCCTGCTGCAGGAAAGTGATGAAAAGATTTGCATGCTGCAATTCCAGGTCATCGACACAGGCATTGGTATTGCGGCCGATAAACTGATGACCATCTTTGAAAGCTTCTCCCAGGCCAGTGATGATACAAACAGGAAATATGGGGGTACCGGACTGGGGCTGACCATCTCCAAGCAACTGATCGAGTTGCAGCACGGCACCATTGCCGTGAGCAGCCGCCTGGGAACAGGAACTGAATTCAATTTTAAAATTCCCTTCGAACGGGCTGATGAATCGGTTAAAATGGAAGTTGCCGCTCCCGTTTACACCTTAGACCTCAATATGGAATGCCTTCGCTTTTTGCTGGCCGAAGACAATGAATTCAACCAAATGGTGGCCATCGATACGCTGCAGGACCTCATCCCCGGTATCACCATTGAATTGGCCCTGAACGGCAGGATTGCACTGGAAAAAGTGCAAGCCAACGATTACGACCTGGTACTGATGGACATACAAATGCCCGAAATGGACGGTTATGAAGCCACCCGCCGGATCAGGGAACTGCCGCCTCCGAAAAACATCATCAAGATCATGGCCATGACGGCCAATGCCACAGCCGATGAGATCCAGAAATGTTTCCAGTCCGGTGTCAATGAATACCTTTCCAAACCCTTTAAGCCTGAGGAGTTAATGGAAAAGATTAAAAAAACGCTGGCTTCCTGATCCCCTGCCCTTTATCCATATTCGGGTAAAACCTGACGGCATCATAGGTAAGTAAACGATTTTTTTTATTTTTGGACCTTTAAATCAAAATTATGAGCGAAACGGGCGGAAAAAACATCAACCTCAGCTTCCTCACCAGCATTACCGGTGGAAGCAAGGAACGTATGGTCAAATACATCAATATGTTCCTGCAAAATGCACCGGGACTGGTTTCCCAGCTTGACACCCATCTGCTGCAAAGCGACTGGCCCGCACTGAAGACGGCAGCGCATACCCTCAAATCCCAATTTTCCTATATGGGTGTAACCGAGGGGCAGAACCTGGCCAAAGAAGTAGAGCGGCTGGCCATGGAGCAATCGGACCTGGATAAGGTCCCCGGGCATGTCGAAAGAATCAAAACTGTTTTCCATCAAACCTGTGATGATCTGAAACAGGAACTCACAACACTATAACAATTACGTTTTATAACCGGAAACATCCATGTCTAAAACCACCATTTTTATTGTTGATGATGATCCCATGCATGCTGACATGCTGAAAGAGCACCTGGCTAAAATGTCCAATTTCAACCTCGTAGTTTTTTCCACGGGGGAGGACGCTCTTAAAAATATGCATCTGAAACCCAACATCATATTTCTCGATTTCTACCTGAACAGTGTGGTGAAAGAAGCGCAGGACGGACTGGAAATTCTCCAGGAAATCAAAAAACTCAGTCCCGAAACGGATGTGGTGATGCTGTCGGGGCAGGATAAAATCGATGTGGCTGTTGATGTGATGAAATACGGTGCCTTTGACTATATCGTCAAGGGAGAAAGCGCTTATTACCGTGCTGAAAAAGCGGTGTTTAACATTTATCGTTATTCGAAGCTGAAGGCCAATGCCGCCGTGTATAAGAAGCTATCCATCGCTTTCGGGCTGGCCTTTATCGGCATGATCTTCCTGGTTTACGTGCTGCATTCCCAGGGACTGATTTCCAAAAACCCAAGCTGGTTCTGACCTGCAGGTCCGGTCAGGCAAAGGTTACAGGGGTATGTTGGCATGCTTCTTCCGGGGAAGCCTGGCCACCTTGTTTTCGAGCATGACAAAGGCTTTCATCAGTTTTATCCGTGTCTCTTCAGGCCTGATTACTTCATCAATATAGCCCCGCTCAGCCGCTTTATAAGGATTGGCAAACAACGTGTTGTATTCGGATTCCTTTTCCTTCCATTTGGCTGTGGGATCGCTGGCTTCCGCAATCTCCTTTTTAAAGATGATCTCTGCAGCACCTTTTGCGCCCATGACGGCAATTTCAGCCGTGGGCCAGGCGTAGTTCATATCGGCACCGATGTGCTTGGAGTTCATTACATCATAAGCGCCGCCATAGGCTTTGCGGGTGATCACGGTAATACGCGGAACGGTTGCTTCACTGAAGGCAAACAGGAGCTTGGCTCCGTTGGTGATGATGGCGTTCCATTCCTGGTCGGTGCCCGGCAGGAAGCCCGGCACATCTTCGAAAACAAGCAAAGGGATGTTGAAACAATCGCAGAAACGCACAAACCTGGCTGCCTTGGTGGAGGAATGAATATCCAGGACCCCGGCCAGGAATGCGGGTTGGTTGGCGACGATACCGATGCTCCTTCCGCCCAGTCGGGCAAATCCCACCACGATATTCTCGGCAAAATTCCTATGGACTTCGAGGAATCCCGATTCCCCTTCATCAATAACCTGGAAAATGACCTCCCGCATATCATAGGGCTGATTTGGGTTTTCAGGGATGATGGTGCTCAGGCCCGGACGGCCTTCCTCCCCGGCCCTGTAATTCCTTCGCGGAGCCTCATCTTCGCAGTTGGACGGAATGAACCCTATGAGCCTCCTGATGTTCCGGATGCATTCCGCCTCGTTGGGAAAGGCAAAATGAGTAACACCCGATTTGGTGGAATGAGTGGTGGCCCCACCCAGTTCTTCGGAGGATACCTCCTCGTGTGTGACGGTCTTCACCACATTGGGTCCGGTCACAAACATATAGGAGGTGTTCTCCACCATCATGATGAAATCGGTGATGGCCGGTGAATACACTGCACCGCCTGCGCAGGGGCCAAGGATGGCGCTGATCTGCGGGATCACTCCCGATGCCAGGGTGTTCCGGTAAAAAATATCAGCATAACCGCCCAGCGACACCACACCTTCCTGTATACGCGCTCCACCGGAATCATTCAGCCCGATAACCGGGGCTCCGTTCTGCATGGCCAGGTCCATGATGCGGCATATTTTTTCAGCATGCGTTTCCGACAGGGATCCGCCGAATACGGTGAAGTCCTGCGAGAACACGTAAACCGTCCGGCCGTCAATTTGTCCGTAACCGGTGATTACCCCATCTCCGGGATAAATTTCCTTCTCCAGCCCAAAATCTGTGGAGCGGTGGGTAACCAGCATGCCTATCTCCTCAAAGCTGCCTTCATCGAGCAGGAAATGAAGTCGTTCGCGGGCGGTGAGTTTACCCTTTTTATGCTGATTTTCTATTCTCTTTTTACCACCGCCCAGGTGTGCTGCGGCTATCTTATCCTGTAAGGCCTGGATTTTTGATTTCATATGCTGTTGGTTCTTTCACCAGGGCGTAAAGATAACTATCTATATAAATTCCATCCTTGAAGTAGTACTTTTTCAGGATTCCTTCCCTGGTGAAGCCGGCCTTTTCCAGTATACGGCAGGAGACTATATTGTGCTTAAACACGTGTGCTTCGAGTCGGACCAGGGGATCCCTGTTCATCACATAGGAGCAAAAAGCGGTCACGGTGCGGCTCATTATTTTCCTGTTCCAATATGGCCTTGCCAGCCAGTAGCCGAGAAGGTCACGGTGAGGACTTTCGCTGTTGCCGCCCTGCAAACCTATGCCACCGATGAGCTCCCCGTCCGGCCGGCGTATGGCCCACTCCATGATTCGGCCTGCCATCTTATTCCGCTCCATGCAAAAATTGAGGAACCATTCCCCGTCACTTTCACGATACGGCCTTGGAATTCGCAGCGTATTGCTGTACATCTCATCATCATTCAGGTATTTCACCAGGTTAGGAATATCCTCCGGCAACAGTTCGCTTAAAAAATAATTGTCTTCCATGGGAATAAGTTCCCCCGATGTCCTTTGAGCTTCCGGCATA
>CAYWHE010000107.1:0-13470 GCA_964458125.1 uncultured Flavobacteriaceae bacterium
GGTGAGTTTTTGAATGTGCTCATCCCTGCTGACGAGCTCATTCCCCTGCTTACCTCCCTCCGGGATGAACCGGATCTTCAGTTCAATTATATGTTCTGCCTGACCTGCATCGACTGGAAGGATCATCTGATGATGGTTTATCATCTGCAATCGAAGGAACATAAACATATTATCGTACTCAAAGCCCGGCTCAGCGACAGGCTCCACGCCGAAATAGAAACGGTCAGCCACCTGTATAAAACGGCGGAGTTCCACGAACGGGAAGTCTTTGATCTTTTCGGCGTTAAATTTTTAAATCACCCGGATCTGCGGCGGCTTTTCCTGGATGAAGACTGGCCCGGTCATCCGCTGTTGAAAGACTACACCGATGAAAACATGATTGAGATATGAAGTTGCTCGGTGAAGATGTTTTAACGGAAGAAGGTGAGTTCATCATCAACATGGGTCCCCAGCACCCCTCCACCCATGGCGTGCTGCACCTGAAAATATGGGTTGACGGGGAAACCATCAAACGCATTCAACCGCATCTCGGTTACATTCATCGCTCCATCGAAAAGATGAGCGAAAGCCTCTCGTACCGTAATTTCATTTTTGCCACCAGCCGGATGGATTACATCTCGGCTCATATCAACAATGAAGCCTGCGCCCTGACCGTTGAGAAAGGACTGCAGGTGGAAGTTCCCGAACGCGTCAAAGTGGTGCGCACCATCATTGCCGAACTCACCCGCCTGGCCTCCCATCAGCTCTGGTGGGGCTGTACGGGTCTCGACCTGGGCGCCGTCACCCCTTTCTTCTTCGCTTTCCGTGAACGGGAGCTGATTTTGGAAATCATGGAAGAAACCTGCGGTGCAAGACTCACCCAGAACTACAACGTTCCCGGCGGGCTCATGTATGATATACACCCGAATTTCCAGAAACGAACCAATGACGTCATCAGGGAGGTAAAGGCCAAACTGCATGAGTACGATGAATTGCTGACCGGAAACGTGATATTTGAAAACCGTACGAAAGGCGTGGGCATACTTTCAAAGGAAGATGCCATCTCCTATGGCGTCACCGGTCCCTCGGGACGCGCCTCAGGCGTGAGTTGCGACATCCGCAAATGGGCTCCTTACAGCGCTTACGACCGGGTGACCTTTGATGAAATCACCCTGACGGATGGAGACTGTTACGCCCGTTACATGGTGCGCATGATGGAAATGCGTCAGTCGGTGTCGATCATTGAGCAACTGATCGACAACATACCCGAGGGGGATTTCCAGGCTAAAACAAAAAATGTGATCAAACTTCCGAAAGGAGAATTTTATCAGCGCGTGGAAACCGCCCGTGGCGAACTGGGGGTTTTTATAGTCAGTGACGGTGGCGCCAGCCCCTACCGGATTAAATACCGCTCACCCAACTTCTCCAATCTTTCCGCTTTGCCCACCATGGGAAAAGGAGCCAAGATCGGGGATCTCATTGCCATCATGGCCACGCTCGACCTGATCATACCCGACATCGACCGGTAGCTATAACAGTATATCTATTCGAATAATCAATACCCGATTCCTCCATTGAACAACCAACCCGCTTACAGTTTAAGTTCCATTGTGCAGTCCGTTCATGAAGGACTACGGGGGGTGATTCCCGGTTCAGCCGGGCTGATGATAACCGAAATGGTGCTGATTGGGGTTTTTCTGCTGGCTTTCCTGGTCATTCTTTGTTTTTTCCTCGGGTATATGGAGCGCAGGGTGGCCGCCTTTATGCAGATCCGCCTGGGTCCCAACCGGGTCGGGCCGAAGGGTACCCTGCAGATTGTAGCCGACACCATCAAATTGTTGTTCAAGGAAGGGCTCACTCCCAGTGCTTCCGATAAATTCCTGTTTAACCTGGCACCGTTTATCATGGTGGTGGCTTCCCTCCTGGCCGTAGCACCCCTGGCCTATGCCAACGGTTTGCAGCTATGGGACATCAACATAGGTGTATTATATGTCTCCGCGGTTTCATCCATCAGCGTCATCGGCATCCTGATGGCCGGATGGTCAAGCAGCAATAAATACTCCCTCATTGGCGCCATGCGAAGCGGGGCCCAGATTGTCAGCTATGAATTATCCATCGGGTTATCGCTGATCTCCATTGTCGTGCTGACGGGCAGCCTCAGCCTGGGTGATATCATCAACAGCCAGGTGAATGGCTGGTGGATTTTTAAGGGTCATATCCCGGTTCTGATATCCTTTGTGATTTTCCTGATCGCTTCAACAGCCGAAATCAACCGCGCTCCCTTCGACCTGGCCGAAGCGGAACAGGAGCTGACGGCCGGCTTTCACACCGAATATGCCGGCATGAAATTCGCCATGTTCCTGTTGTCGGAATACATCAACCTGTTCGTGGTATCCGCCATTGCAGCCACCATCTTCCTGGGCGGCTGGATGCCATTTCACATCGGCCACTGGGAAGCCTTTAACCACATCATGGATTTCATTCCTTCTTCCTTGTGGTTCTTCGGTAAAACATTTTTTATCATCTTTGTGATCATGTGGTTCCGCTGGACCTTCCCCCGCCTTCGGATCGATCAGCTGCTGACCCTCGAATGGAAATACCTGCTCCCCATCAGTATGGTGAATTTATTATTGATAACCTGGATAGCCATTATGGGTTGGCATTTTTAATGTTTATAATGAATCGTTTGAAGTTTATAGTTTGAAGTTTGGAAAGTTGGAAAGATAAAAAACACAGGGAACGGAAAGTTCCCGCTGCGGGGATTGAATGGAAATCATTCCTTTACCCGCGAATAGTTACGGAAGTTGAACGAAGGCAAGTTTATCAATGAAGATTTAAAACCGTTTCGGTATAACCGTCAAATGGCATGGACCGGGTAAACGATCAGAAATCAGGATGTTTTTAAAGGACTATTTTGTTACCATATACAGGTCGGTAGCTTCCCTGCTGAAAGGCATGAAGCTGACCGGGTATTACTTTACCCATCTGAAAGAAATCAAAACCGAAGAATACCCGGATAACCGGGCTACGCTTAAAATGTTCGACCGGTTCAGAGGGGAGGTGGTGATGCCGCATGATGAGCATAACGAACATCGCTGTACGGGTTGTCAGGCCTGCGAAATTGCATGCCCGAACGGGACCATCAAGATCGTGACCAAACAGGAACTGATGCCCGACGGGAAAAAGAAAAAGCGCATTGATACATTTGTGTATCGTCTTGATTTGTGTACGATGTGCAACCTCTGCATCATCGCCTGCCCGTCTGACGCCATAAAAATGGATCAGACCTTTGAGCACAGCGTTTACGATAAAAAGCAATTGAAGAAAATTCTGAATAAACCCGGATCCAAATTAATGGAAGGTGTTGAATAAAAAACCTGTTGAACCCCTTTCACCTGAAATAACCACGTGAGCGCATCTGCAATTATTTTTTACCTGCTTTCAGCCATGATCCTGGGTGGAGGTCTGATGGCGGTGACGGCCCGGAAAATATTCCGGTCAGCCATTTACCTGCTTTTCTCCCTCATCGGTGTAGCCGGCATGTATTTCTGGCTGCACTATGAATTTATAGCAGCCGTTCAGATTGTCGTTTACATCGGGGGCATCATCGTCCTGATTATTTTCTCCATTTTCCTCACCCATGAATCGGGTGCGGATATGAAACGGCCTGTGGCTGCAAGGGCTGTATTTTCGGGACTGGCCGCTGCTTTTGGCTGTGGCCTGACCAGCCTGTTTTGTATACGTCAGCCCTTCCTGGCTTCGACCCGGCCGGCCCTGCTGCCGACCGCAGAAAGCATCGGCAAACAGATGTTAAGCACCACTGAATTTGGTTACATGTTACCCTTCGAAGTGGTGAGTATCCTGTTGCTGGCGGCCATGATTGCCTGCATTGTGATTGCCATGAAAGTTAAATCAAAAACATGACAGAACCCGGACTCCTCCACCTGTTGATTGTCAGTACGGCATTGTTTTTCATTGGCGTTTACGGGTTCCTTACCCGGCGCAACATGATCACCATGCTGATGGCCGTGGAACTCATCCTCAACAGCGCCAACATCAACTTCATTGCCTTTAATAAATACCTTTACCCGCATCAGCTGGAAGGATTGTTCTTCACCATCTTTATCATTGCCATTGCTGCCGCTGAAGCGGCCGTGGCCATAGCCATCATCATCCACCTGTACCGCATCAACAAGTCCATTGATGCCGGGGATGCCAGCAGCATGAAGTATTAAATGCATTCACCCGAACCACACCATCACGCATGACAGCCAGCGCACCACTTCCATACCTGCCCTTACCTGCAGCCGGTGATTTTACCTGGGTAGTGCTGATTCCCCTGCTTCCCCTGTTCACGTTTGTATTGCTTGGATTATTTGGAAGAAAATACCTGGGCGGTGTTTCAGGCATTTTGGGCACACTCTCCCTGCTGGCATCCGCCGTGCTTTCATTGCGTATAGCCTGGCAGTATTTTTTTGAATTCGGGAAGCCGGAAGGTGTCTACCGCGCCTACGAACTCCTGAAAGTGACCTGGCTGAACTTTACGCCCTTAACCGCTGCTTCCGGAAACATTTCCATTGATCTGGGAATGATCCTGGATCCGGTGTCGGTCATGATGCTGGTGGTCGTCACCGTTGTTTCCCTGATGGTGCATGTTTTCAGCCTGGGGTATATGAAAGGGGAAGAGCGGTTTGCAACGTATTATGCCTTTCTCTCACTTTTCACCTTTTCCATGCTGGGGCTGGTCCTGTCAGTCAACATCTTCCAGCTTTATATGTTCTGGGAACTGGTTGGCGTGTCGTCTTTCCTGCTGATCGGGTATTATTTTGAAAAGCCGTCGGCCGTAGCCGCCTCCAAGAAAGCCTTTATTGTAACACGCTTTGCCGACCTGGGGTTCCTGGCCGGAATTCTCCTGCTGGCCTATCATGCTCAAACCCTTGATTTCGGGGTGTTGATGGCGAGGCTTGGCCAAACCGATTCGGCCTGGGCCGGGCATGCCGCTGCAGCCACCTTCCTCGGACTGGGCGGACTTACATGGGGTCTCCTGCTGGTCTTCCTGGGAGGCGCCGGCAAGTCGGCCATGTTTCCGTTTCACATCTGGCTGCCTGATGCCATGGAAGGCCCTACGCCTGTGTCGGCCCTCATCCATGCCGCCACCATGGTGGTTGCCGGTGTTTACCTGGTGGCTCGTTTGTTTCCCCTCTACGTGATGGATGAAACGGCTCATGCCGTGGTGATGGTGGTGGGCGTGTTTTCGGCTGTACTGGCCGCCGTAATCGCCTGTACCCAGACCGATATCAAACGCGTGCTGGCTTACAGCACCATGTCACAGATTGGCTATATGATGTTTGCCATGGGCGTGTCGGGATACGGGGGAGAGGAAGGGCTCGGTTACATGGGTTCCCTGTTCCATCTCTTTACGCATGCTTTCTTTAAGTCTCTCCTGTTTCTCGGTGCAGGGGCTGTGATTCACCTGGTACACAGCAATGAAATGGGCGATATGGGAGGGCTGCGGAAATACATGCCCGTTACCCACCTCACTTTTTTAATCGCCTGCCTGGCCATTTCCGGCATACCGCCATTCGCCGGTTTTTTCAGCAAGGAGGAGATCCTGCTGGCCTCCTTTCACCATTCCAAAATCATTTATGGCATAGCGTTACTCACTTCAGGCCTCACGGCTTTTTACATGTTTCGTTTGTACTTTTCCGTCTTCTGGAACAAGGAGGTGCATCTTCAGGATCATCACGGTGAAGGAACGGTCAGCATGAAAGTACCATTGGTGATCCTCGGCCTGCTCACGCTTGCAGCCGGGTTTGTCCCGTTTTCATCGTTTGTCACTTCCGATGGCCTGGCGCTGGAAACGCACCTGGATATTTTATTCAGCACAGCGCCCGTATTACTGGCTGCAGCCGGTATCGGGCTGGCCCTGTTCGTATACAAAAAGGCCGGCAGCCGTCCCGAAACCCTGGCCAAATCCATGGGTGGGCTTTACCGGGCAGCTTACCGGAAATTTTATGTGGATGAACTGTATCTCTTCATCACTAAAAAAGTGATCTTCAACCTGGTCGGTAGACCGGCAGCATGGATCGATAAGCATCTTGTTGACGGGACCATGAACCTGGTGGCCCGGGGTACCGGTGTGTTTGCCTATCTCATCCGTGATCTGCAATCCGGACAATTGCAGCAATATGCCCTGGTGTTTTTTACAGGGCTCATCGGAATTATCTTACTCTCCATTTATCTGTGGACCTGATCACTCAACCGGAATGATGACGAATTTATCCCTGCTTGTTCTCCTCCCCCTGGTGTCCTCACTGCTGGTTTTACTGTGCAGGAGCAATACCCAGGTCAGGTGGATATCCCTGGCCGGAGCGCTTGTGCAGCTGGTGATGGCATCCCTGCTGATGAAAGGGTACTATGCCGCACGCGCAGCGGGCCTGGACGCACAGCTGTTATTTGAACAGCGGTACCGGTGGTTCAGCGCCCTGAACATCGACTATGCCGTTGGCGTGGACGGCATCTCCATCATCATGATCATGATGACTGCTTTCGTTGTGCTGGCCGGCATACTTGTTTCCTGGAAAGTGGAGAAGCTGACGAAGGAGTTTTTCTTCCTGCTCCTGTTGCTAAGCATGGGTGCTTACGGATTTTTTATTTCCCTGGATCTGTTCACGATGTTTTTCTTCCTCGAAGTGGCCGTGATTCCCAAGTACCTGCTGATAGCCATCTGGGGCAGCGGGAAGAAGGAATACAGCGCCATGAAACTGGCCCTGATGCTGATGGGCGGCTCAGCCCTGGTACTGGTGGGCTTGCTGATTACCTATTTCCATACAGACACCGGGAACGGCATTCACACCTTTGATTTGCAGACCATAGCCAGACAACATCTCCCGGCAGCTGTCCAGTTGCTGGCGTTTCCCTTCCTGTTTGCCGGGTTCGGTGTTTTTACGGCCCTGTTCCCGTTCCATACCTGGGTTCCTGACGGCCACTCCTCCGCGCCTACAGCGGCTTCGATGTTCCTGGCCGGAATTTCGATGAAGCTGGGCGGGTATGGCTGCCTCCGGGTAGCCACCTACCTGATGCCGGAAGCGGCGATCCATTATTCCTGGCTTATTGTCCTGCTGGCCACCATTGCGATTATCTATGGTGCCTTTGCCACACTCATGCAGCAGGACCTGAAATACATCAATGCCTATTCTTCCGTTTCGCATTGCGGGTTTATCTTGCTGGGCATCGGCATGCTGACAAAAACCGCCCTCATCGGCGCCGTGATGCAAATGGTTTCGCATGGGGTGATGACGGCTCTCTTCTTTGCCTCCATCGGCATGATCTATGACCGTACGCACACCAGGGAGGTATCCCGGCTTGGGGGATTGCTGAAAACGATTCCGTTTATTTCCAGCGTGTATATCATCTCCGGATTATGTTCACTTGGCCTGCCCGGCTTCAGCGGTTTTGTATCCGAAATGACGGTGTTCATGGGCTCCTGGCAACGACCGGAATTGTTTTACCGGGTGGCTACCCTGCTGGCCTGCGCCTCCATTGTGGTCACGGCCGTTTACATCCTGCGGGCCGCCGGACAGGCCGTGATGGGCCCCATTACCAATGATCATTATCTCCGTCTCGGCGACGCCACCATTACTGAGAAATCAGCCTCCGTCCTGCTGACTGGTGCCGTTCTGTCTATCGGGCTGGCCCCATTCTGGCTGATCGATCTGATTGCCCCGGACACCCAGCTGATAATGGAACAATTGTCTAAAAGTATGATGCCCTGAACAGGGTACAGTTTATGGTTAAAACAGTATAATCCATCATTCAGGCCGGAAGCAGCACCAGCCGCTCCCGGTCACATTCACGAAAAACGATGTCAAGCGATTTTTTTCAACTGATGCTTCCCGAGTTAAGCTTAACGCTTATCATCTTCCTGTTGCTTTTCATCCGGATACAGGACAGCATCCGTGAAAGCGGAAAGGTATTTCATATAGCCAATACGTTATTGATTCTGCACGTATTGTTCTGCTTTGTTCCCGCAGGAGAAGGAACGCTGTTCAGCGGGTTGTTTCACACGGGCAGGCTGATTCAGCTGGAAAAGGGCATTCTCAGCCTGGGCACCCTGCTGATATCCATGCAGGCCTGGCACTGGCTGAAAAACCACAGGCATGTGGCCGAATTTTACATCCTCCTGTCAGCGACCCTGCTGGGTATGTTTTTCATGCTGTCATCCGGGAACCTCCTGATGTTCTTTCTCGGTTTGGAGCTGGCCTCCATACCGCTGGCCGCCCTGGTCAACTTCGACCTGGACAAAATGAAATCTTCCGAAGCAGCAGTGAAAATGATCCTTTCCTCGGCTTTCGCTTCCGCCATCATGTTGTTTGGCATTTCCATGTTATACGGAACCACGGGAACAATCACCATGGCATCGCTCCCTGCAGCCATTGCGGGCGGACCGCTTCAGGCGCTTTCACTCCTGTTCATTTTTTCCGGGTTTGCATTCAAACTTTCCGCCGTGCCCTTTCACCTGTGGACGGCCGATGTTTATGAAGGCGCCCCCGTACCGGTAACCGCTTACCTGTCGGTGGTATCCAAGGCTTCCATGATTTTCGTATTCATCAGCATACTGAATCCGCTCTTCGGGAAATTACAGGCCATGTGGTATGAGGTCCTGGTAGTAACCATTTTGCTCACGATCACGGTCGGAAACCTGTTCGCCCTGCGGCAGGAAAACATCAAACGGTTCCTGGCTTTTTCCTCCGTTTCACAGGTTGGTTTTATTTTATTGGGATTATCGGCAAACAACTTCCATGGAAATACGGCGGCGGTTTACTTCCTTATCATTTACCTGTTTTCGAACCTGGGCGCTTTTGGCGTGATCACCCTGGTTGAGGCTGAAACAGGGAAAGAATCCATTGCGGATTACAGGGGATTTTACCAATCGAACAAATGGCTTTCCTGGGTGCTGGCCCTCTGCCTGTTCTCCCTGGCAGGCGTACCGCCAACGGCGGGTTTCTTCGGCAAACTATTCCTGGTGACGGCCGGGGCCGGTAAGGGAAACTGGATGCTGGTGACCCTGGCCGCTGCGAATATGGTCATCTCCCTGTATTATTACCTGCGGATTGTCAAGGCCGTATTCGTGGATGAACAGCCTGATCCTGTTCCAGCCCTGAAAGGATCGCTGACCTTCCGGCTGGCGCTGATCATCTGTGTGGCCGGGGTCCTGATCACGGGGATTTTCAGCGGAGCCTATGATTACATAGTCGGCCTGATGGTTTAAGTCAATGCATACTCCCGGAATGAACGCGCAACATAACCCCATATCATATACGAAAAAATGGCACTGAATCCAACCCACTCGTTTGAAGATCTCGGTGAAATTAAATGCGCCATCGTGGAAAAAAACTGTACCGGGGAACGGGTGAAATTCCTGAAGGCGCTTCTTGAATTTAACGGATATACGGTGGTGACCGTGCCCAGCCCGCCTCCTAAGGCCGCCAAACCGGCCGCTCCGGCGGAAGGAGAACCTGCAGAAACGGCACCTCCGCTTCCGCCTTCAACATTTACGGTTGGCGTTACCGATGTATCCTTCAGTCCCATAAATGCCGTTTTCAACCGGGAACTGAAAACACCTTCCGGAAAAATTGTCACGAAAAACTACTGGAAACAAAGGGAAACGGATGTCAAGGAGGGGGAGTGGTACTGGAAATAAGGGCGGTTATTTTTATGGGGAAAGGCGGTTCCCGGAATGGAAAATCAAGTCAGTAAAAATTTCCTTTGACCTTCACCTGAATTCGCCCGGCATCAGGCCGGCAAACAGTTCTGTTATTTCCGGTGTTTTTTCTTTTCAGACTCCGGCGGTTCTAATCCATGAAACATCAGGAGCGATTCGCCAAAAAAATTACGGCCCTGCCATTGGGGCGGACTGAATAATGGAAGCGGATCGCCTGAGTTGTCAGCGGTCTACAATTTCACTATGCGTTCAACCCGGATATCATTTACCGAAGAAATAACCAGGGTATAAATTCCTTTGGGAAGGTGTTCAACAGGTAAGGTTACCTGCATGTCCTCACCGGAAGGACTATACCTCATTTCGAAAACCCTTCCCCCGAATTGATTCAGCAGGCAAAAACCGACAGGTGTTGAAAATTCCCGGTTAAATGATATGGTCATATCTTCATGAACGGGATTGGGTTGAATCCGGATTTGATTTTTATTTTCCGGTCGTAAAACAATCGTATGGAAGGATGTCAGCTCGCCGTTGAAATCGGTTTGATCCAGGCGGTAAAAATAAGCTGAACCGGAGGGCAGGTGATCTGTAAATTCATATTCATGCACGGAAGTTGAGGTTCCTGCGCCGGGCATTTGGCAAATGGTGTTAAATTGCCGGCCATCGCCGGAGCGTTTCAATTCAAAATAATTGTTATTGATTTCACTGGCGGTTATCCACCGGATGAGCGCTTTATCATCATCAACTAACGTAGCCTGAAAGGTTAACAAGGTTACCGGTAATTGCTGGGCCCCCACAAAGTAAGGGTAATGCGTAGTATGGTAACAACCTGCCGGCACCGTAAAGGAATAGCAAAAAACATATAGTTGACCCGGGACCAATCCGGTAAAATTCATGCTGGCCAGTGTTCCGGACTGGATGGCAGCCCCGCAGGTACTGTTGTAAAGCGACCAGCTGAAATTGGAAACATTACCCGCCCCGCAGGTTGAGTTTACAATAACCTGGAAGGCCACATTGGAATTGTTCGCAATAAAGCTGTGGCACCGGGTGGAGGACTGACTACCTTCAATATACGGAAGGTACGGATAGTTCGGACACGAGGCCGTTACCTGGGCTACCGTGGGAGTGGATGGAAAACCGCAGGCCTGTCCGCAATTTGCGGCACACGTATTACAAGGGGGAGAATACTGGTTTCCCAGGCGGATGCAAAAATTGGGATCCTGGCTCCCATTGCCATTGTTATAGCCAAGCTGAACCAGGTAGGTTTTGCCTATGGAAAGGCCGGTCAGGTTATTGGTCACAATGCCATCGCCGGTTCCCTGGGTGTTCATGTTGGCACAGGATATTTTGTTGGCCAGGGCGGGCTGACAGGTTGAATCATTGTAAACGACGGAGGTAAACCGTGCAGGATAATAGCCTGCTCCACTTCCTGAAAGGCCGGTAATGTTGGTTTGCACCCACATGTTGGCGGAAACGGCCACAAACCTGTACCAAACCGTCATGGTGAAATTGGATGTTCCGCAATGGCCGGATGTCGCAGTATTTTCACCGGATTGGGTGGTGGCGCCCGAGAAAGTGCCGTTGCTGCAGCCGCTGTTGGCCACGAGAGTGGCGGCCGACCCGCAATTGTCATTGGCCGGTGGCGGCGGAAACACCCGGAGGCTGACCGGTTCATTGGCCATTAAAATAACAAGCTGGTCACCGGAAGCGGTGCTCTCCTGGTTGGTTACGGAAAGCGCTATTTTATGACAGGAGGTCTCCGGGACCTGGGATAAAAGCGGCCCCAATAGCAGGTTAAGGAGCATAAACAAGCCATATCTTTTCATGTCCTGGGTGAATTTGTATGATGCAAGATATGGAAAAAGAACACAAGGACCAAATTATTATTCCGGCCCACCCGATACACCCTGAAATCAAGGCCATACCAGGAATACGGATGGACAAGCAACGGGCCGGTGGATCCCTGGAAAAACCTCAGCAGCGTATGAAACGGCGTGCATGAGGCCCATGCCAGGAAATTAAAGGGATGCCGCTGGAATGATAAAATATACGGTGAATTTTCCCGAACCTCCGCAGTCCGGGTGATCCTCCAAACAGGTTACTGACGGCGCATAACCGCTGTTAGTCTCCAACTCCACATTAAAAAAAGGAGCCGATTATCTTTTTCTTCCGGACCATTTTCTTTTTTGCCGGTGGTTTACGTTGGTTTTCACCGGGGTATGTGAGGTGTGATGCGGCATGTTTTCAATGGCAGGCTGAATCGCTGATGATGAGGTTAAGGGCGGGTGTTCAGCCATCACAGGGATTTTTTTACCGATCAGTTTTTCGATATCCCTCAGGAATGGCCGCTCTTCCGGATCACAGAATGAATACGCCGTACCATTTGCGCCGGCACGACCCGTTCGTCCGATACGGTGTACATACGTTTCAGGTACATTGGGAATATCGTAATTAATGACGTATTCCAGGTCATCCACATCAATTCCCCGGGCTGCTATATCCGTGGCCACCAGCACACGTGTGGACTGGGCCTTGAAATTACTCAGGGCCCGCTGACGGGCATTCTGGGCCTTATTGCCGTGAATGGCCTCGGCCCCGACATTATTTTTACTCAGCACCCTGGCCACCTTGTCGGCTCCGTGTTTGGTCCTGGTGAACACCAGGGCCGTTTTTATTTTGCGGTCCTTCAGCAATTCCAGCAGCAGGGCGTTTTTATTGACCTTATCCACAAAACAAATAAACTGGTTGATAGTGTCTGCCGTAGATGAAACTGGCGTGACCTCCACCCTGGCCGGGTGATTCAGGATGCCTGCAGCCAGTTTGACGATTTCAGGCGGCATGGTCGCTGAAAAGAAAAGCGACTGTCGTTTCCTGGGTAAGACCACCAGGAGTTTTTTGATATCATGAATGAATCCCATGTCGAGCATTCGATCGGCTTCATCGAGAACGAAAATTTCAATGTCCTTCAGTGAAATATGCCCCTGATTCATCAGATCAAGCAGGCGGCCGGGTGTGGCCACCAGGATATCAACACCCTTATGCAGGGCGTTCGTCTGGGGAGCCTGACCTACGCCTCCGAAAACCACGGTGTGGTGAAGGCCCGTATGACGGCCATAAGCCTTAAAGCTTTCCCCGATTTGTATGGCCAGTTCGCGGGTAGGCGTGACAATGAGGCTCCGGATCGTCCGTTTGTGACCGGTGTGTTTTTTCAGGTAGAGTTGCTGGAGAATCGGAATGGCAAACGCCGCTGTTTTTCCGGTTCCGGTCTGGGCACAGCCCAGCAGGTCTTTACCGGCTAATACCAATGGAATGGCTTCAGCCTGGATGGGGGTGGGAATGGTATAACCTTCTTCCTCTAATGAACGCAATATGGGTTCAATAATTTCTAATCGTTGAAAGGGCATGGATGAGTTTTAAAAAGGACTATTTTTATGGGTAAAAGAATAGCCTGTTTGTTAATGTGCAGCAAATATCGGAATAATTATCCGGTTTGGAACTATATGAATGGAAATAAACTTTTCAAGGTTCCGGATGATATCTATCCCGGCGCCTGTAAAATATTCCAGGCCGGGAAATGATACACCATACGGTATTAAATAGGAAGTAAAGTCCATTTATTTTTAAGCAACTTTGAGGGAAAAGGAAAAAGCAGGTGCATGGAAAATTGAATTACTTGCTTAATAACCTTTCTCTTAAGGTCAAAATAAATTTACTAGGATAGATTAAAAATTGAAATACATGAACCGGCCTCACTGAAAAAGCGTTAAGAA
>CAYWHE010000108.1:0-13418 GCA_964458125.1 uncultured Flavobacteriaceae bacterium
TTCCTAATTTAAATCATTTCCAGACGGATATAAATCATATTTTTACAACGGTATTTACCTTATCCTTGCACCTGGAATAATTAAATCAGGTAACCAATCAATTACCCTGTGCTATAATCAGGTTCAGGGACTGATTTCTTCAATCGAGAGTTTATTCCGTTGGTCTGCATTATTTCATGTGGTCAGCGGAAATGAAAATAATCAACTAAAGATAATCCAGAGCCAATTTCATGAAAACTTCCATCCTGTTATTTGCCACACTTGTCTGCATAAGCCAGGCAACGGCACAATCCATTCAAGTAGGGGAACAAAAATCAACCTTCTCCACCGGTGAACAAAATGCACTGACCACAGTCATCTATAATAATTCCCAGGATAAGGTCGTGGATAAATGGAAGGACTTCCTGAAGGACTTTAAAAATGAAAAAATTAAATATGACAAGAACGAGTTATTTGGTGATAATGTGCTGATCAAGGAATGGGGAAATAACCCGGTGGACATTTATACACGCTTTGAGGAAAACAAAGACAGCAAGACGGTAAAGATGTTGGTGGCCTTTGATTTAGGCGGCGCCTATTTAGCTTCTTCCATGGATGCCACGAAATTCGCCCTGGCCGAAAAGTTGATGAAAGACTTTGCCATTGCCATAACCAAAATGCCCATCGAGGAAAAGTTAAAAGATGGGCAGAAAGTATTGGAAAACCTGGAAAGTAATCAGAAAAAACTGGAGAAAGAAAACAAGGACCTGCATAATGATATCGAGAATTATAAGAATAAAATAAGCAAGGCTGAAGAAGACAGCAGGAAAAATGAAGAGGACCAGGTCAAAACCAAAACACAGATAGAGGTTCAGAAATCAGTCATAGAACAGGTGAAGAAGGAACTGGAGGCGGTGAAATAAGCCTGTTACAAATCCTGTTGGAGGCCGGGATGCATGCAAAGAAAATATTTGGTGACCGGGCCTGAAAGTACGGATATATTCAACTGATCCGAAGCGTCGGCTATATCCCTGACCCTATGGTCCTTGAAAAGGATATTAATATGCTCTTCCGCAGGATTATAGGCATTGTTGGCAATGGTTCCGGTAAATACGTAATAAGCGGCATCCCGGACATCACAATCAAACATCCTGGCGGCCTGCAGGACTTTTTCACGGACGACCTGCTCATCAAAGGGATGATCCTGCAACAGGCATTTGAACAATCTTCTGTTTACAAGGCCGTAACTAAGAGATGACAACATGGGATCGGGATGCGAGATCCATCCTTTCAGGGCGGAAAAGATATCATAATCATCCAGACCGGCATATTTTTCCAGCAGGGTAGAATCCTGAATAAAGTCATCGTAAGCAAACTCCCTTTCAAGAAACAGTTGAAGGGAAGGGGTTGAAAAAAGCCGCATGCCCCCGGTGGTCAGTTCCCTGGCCCGCTGCAGGGCCCTGACGAGCATTTGCTCGGCGGCCAGAACAGTTTTATGAAAATATACCTGCCAGTACATGAGCCTGCGGGCAATGATGAATTTTTCAATGGAATAAATGCCCTTAGCTTCCACCACGAGCTGGTCCCCGGCTACATCGAGCATTTTGATGATGCGTTCATGGCTGACCACTCCTTCGGAAACGCCGGTAAAAAAACTGTCTCTTTTCAGGTAATCGAGCCGGTCCATGTCGAGTTGTCCCGAAATGAGCTGATGCAGGAATTTTTTTTCATGCTTCCCCTGGAAGACAGCGATGGCCATTTTCAGGGCGCCATTCATCTCCTTATTGAGTCTTTCCATGAATAACCTGCTGAATACCTCATGCCCGATTCCCGTTACCAGGCTGTTTTCGAGGGCATGTGAAAATGGTCCGTGCCCGATGTCGTGAAGCAGGATGGCGATGGACACCGCCCTGGCTTCTGCCCCGGTGATGATATGACCTTTGCTGCGCAGGGTTTCAATGGCTTCACCCGTCAGGTGCAGGGCACCGATGGCATGATGAAAACGGGTATGCAAAGCCCCGGGATAGACCAGGTAGGTCATGCCAAGTTGCCTGATGTTGCGAAGCCGCTGAAACCAGGGATTTTCGATCAGGTCAAAAATAATATCGTACGGAATGGTGATAAAACCGTACACCGGATCATTGATGATTTTACGCTTGTTCAAGGGAGGCCTGAAATGGAAGGACGAAAATACCCATTATTTGCATGTACATAAAATAAAACGTCTCTTCTTTCGTCTTTACGGGTTCACATTCTTTGATTAACTTTACAGGAAATTAGAAAACCTCCGCTGAGCGAAAAAACCCGATGGATAAAATGCATATTCTATGGGCCGATGATGAAATCGACCTGTTAAAACCCCATATACTATTCTTACAGGAAAAAGGCTTTGAGGTCACCACCGTGAACAACGGTGATGATGCCCTCGAAAAAATAAAAAACGGCCGTTACGATATCGTTTTCCTGGATGAAAACATGCCCGGGCTTTCCGGGTTGGAGACCCTGGTCCGGCTGAAAAACATCAACAAGGAAGTGCCGGTGGTCATGATCACCAAAAGCGAAGAGGAGCAGATCATGGAAAATGCCATCGGCAGCAAGATTGCCGATTACCTGATCAAACCGGTCAACCCGAATCAGATCCTGCTGACTATAAAAAAAAATCTCGAAACCAAACGGCTGGTCAGTGAAAAAACGAATGCCAGTTACCAGCAGGAGTTCCGGAACATCGGCATGACCCTGAACGAAAGGCTGAATCATCAGGAATGGGCTGATGTGTATAAGAAACTGGTATACTGGGAGCTGGAGCTGGAGAAATCGAAAGATGCCGGCATGTACGATATCCTGACCATGCAGAAGAATGAGGCGAATGCACAGTTCAGTAAATTTGTAGAAGCCAATTACGTTAACTGGATCAGGAATCCAGAACAAAATGCCCCGGTCCTTTCTCCCCAACTGTTTAAAAAAAAGGTGTTTCCCATCGCTGATGCCTCAGAAGATCCCGTATTTTTTGTTCTTATCGACAACCTCCGCTACGATCAGTGGAAGGTGATTCAGCCCATTTTATCCGAATACTTCCATATCCAGGAGGAGGAAACTTATTATTCCATTCTGCCGACTGCCACCCAGTATGCACGCAACGCCATCTTTGCCGGCCTAATGCCTGCGGAAATCGAGAAGCGTTTCCCGGATAAGTGGTTCAATGACGAGGAAGAGGGCGGAAAAAACCTGTATGAACATGACTTCCTGAATGACCAGCTGCAGCGTCTGCGGAAAAACTACAAGTCCTCCTATACAAAAATCACCAATTTCCAGGCCGGCAAAGACCTGATCGATAACATCCCGAACTTGTTCAATACGAAGCTGAATGTAATTGTTTACAATTTCGTGGACATGCTTTCGCACGCCCGTACCGACATGGAAGTAATCCGGGAGCTGGCCGACGATGAATCCGCATACCGTTCCCTCACCCTGAGCTGGTTTGAACACAGCCCTCTCCTGGAAGCCCTGAAAAAAATATCCGAAAAAAAGGCCAGGGTAGTCCTGTCAACCGATCACGGTACCATACGGGTGAAAGAAGCTTCCAAAATTGTCGGGGACCGGAATACGAACACCAACCTCCGGTACAAAAACGGCAAGAACCTCAGCTATGAGAAAAAGGATGTATTGGAAATCAGGAACCCGGCTGACGTGATGCTGCCCAAAACACATTTAAGCACCACCTTTGTTTTTATCAAGGGAGATAAATTTTTTGCCTATCCGAACAATTACAATTATTATGTCAACCATTACAGGAATACGTTTCAGCACGGGGGTATTTCGCCGGAAGAAATGATCATCCCGGTGGTAACCATGCATACGAAGTAACCCGGTTGGATTGGCTGCCAGGAAGGAAGGAAGGAAGGAAGGAATCCAGGAAACCCGTAACCGGAATCAATAATCAACTGCGTCCGAGAAACTTCAGGCCCTTCCATAAAATTTTCCAGTCGTTCCTGATTTTGTAATCCCGCGCATACAACATATTCAGCCGGCCCAGCGTGGAATTATTCAGGACAATTCCCTGCAAAGCGTCAGCTGGTGTAAGAATGCAGGGCTTTATGTTTTTCACGGAACCACCTGCGGCAGACAGACCAACCCAGGATTTACTTCCCGACAATACAGAAAAAATATTTTTCAGGAAGGCTCCCTTCTCATACACAAAAAAAGCAAGTATTGGGTATGTAAAAATAAGCAGCAGGGAGGTTAGTATGTCGAACATGCGTTTATTTCTCCTGTTTACCGGGTTATTCACCACATTGATATCCACAAAATACAGGTCACCCTGGTTGTTGATGGAATTGCTGCCGATGATATACAGGCTTTCGGGAGGAGCGATTTTAAATTCCACGGGACGGTTTCCGGCGGCCAGCATATGATCAATAATCAGGTGGGAAGGTATATCGCGGCCGCAGAAAATAATTTCGTTCACACCGTACACATCAATAATTTCCCTGAGCTGATCCAGGTGGCCGAGGGCATAGGCTACATCTTCGCCTTCATAACGGTCTCCCGGACCAGGGGTTACAAAGCCGATGAAGCTGGTACGGGCATCGGCCAGTTGCAGCAGGGATAACACGCGTTTGCCCTCATCCGGCCTGCCGCAAATGACGATGCGTTTGCGGACATCGCTTTGCAGTTCGAAGCCACCGATTTTCAGAAAGGAATGCAAATAGCGCAACAGGGTGGCGCCTGAAAATGCCCAGATGGTTCCGATTAAAATAAGCGCACGGGAAAACCGGTACGCTTCGGGAAGCAGGGCATAAACGACCAGGATTAAAAGGGTTCCGGAAAAAATCCCCCGGATCACTTTCGAAAGCTGAACGGGCTTGTCATACCCACCGCTCAGGTAAATGCCCGTCAGCCAGGTCAGGATATATACCGGCACGACCAGGTTCATAAAAACAGACGGGTAATTGAGTGCCTTCACAGCATGCTCCCAGTAATCAGTGAGGAGGTACAAACCACCATACATCAGCAGGGCATCCATCACCGGAAGATAAATCCGTTTCAGGAGGCGGGCCAGAATGGCAGTACCGGCACGCAGGTATATGGCCGCACTGATGAGAACGGAAAACATCCGGGCATTGCTTTTCGAAAAATGCTTGTCGGCAAATATTTTCATGGCCCGGTAAAAAACCAGCACATAGTTGACGCTGCTCTTTTTCGTGCTTTCGCCCTTGTAATGTATGATGCGGGTTTCCGGGAAGTAATAATTTTTAAAGCCGGCCCGGGTGATCCTGTAGGAGAGATCGATGTCTTCGCCATACATGAAAAATGTTTCATCAAGCAAACCGGTTTTGTCCAGGACTTCCCTGCGAAGCAACATAAAAGCTCCCGATAAAATATCCACTTCATGGGTCTGATCCGGATCAAGATAGCCCAGGTGGTACTTTCCAAAAATACGGGAACGGGGAAACAAAGCCGAAAGCCCTGATATTTTGTAAAAGGCTACGGAAGGTACAGGGAGGCCCCGCTTGGACTCGGGAAGGAAATTGCCTTTCCCGTCAATCATCTTCACGCCCAGCCCGCCGGCATCGGGGTGCCTGTCCATAAAGGCCAACACCCGTGCAAACGTATTCTCCTCCACCAGCGTATCGGGATTCAGAAGCAGCGTATAGGTACCGGTTGAAATACGTATGGCCTGATTGTTAGCATATGAAAAACCGGCATTTGTTTTATTTTCCACCAGGATGACGGAAGGGAATTTTTCCCTGATCATGTCGGCTGATCCGTCCACGGAGTGATTATCTACCACCAGCACCTCCCCGTCAATGCCCTGCATCGAACGGTATACGGAAAGCAGGCATTGCTCCAGGAAATACTTCACATTGTAGTTGACAATGATGACGGATAGTTTCATCAGGGACAGTGGATGATTTGTTTCACAGGGAGAAACCGGTTTACGTTAAGTTCCATCCAGCGTCGGTTCATCCGTTCAGGCTTCGGGTTGCGCCTGGCCGGCCTGTTCTTTCCTTTTATCATGGACTGTTCCGGCATCCATTTTATATGGCATCCGGTTGATGATGGAACGTCCCAGCGTGATCTCATCGGCATATTCCAGTTCTCCCCCGACTGCAATGCCTCTGGCAATGGTGGTGATGAGCACAGGCAGGTGTTTGAGTTTCCGTGAAATGTAAAAAACGGTGGTATCCCCTTCCATGGTGGTGCTGAGGGCCATGATGACTTCCCGAATGCCCTGTTCCGAGATGCGAGAGGGCAGTGTTTCGAGGTTAAGCTGGCTCGGGCCAATACCATCCATGGGAGAAATAATACCCCCGAGCACATGGTAAACGCCCCTGTACTGGCCCGTATTCTCAATGGCCATCACATCGCGTATATCCTCCACGATGCAAACCAGGGAGGCATCCCGCCTTTCGTCCGAACAGATGTTGCAGGTTTCCCCTTCGCAGATATTATTGCAGATCCGGCAATACCGGATGCCCCTGCGCAGGGCGATGAGGGCATGGCCAAACTGTTCAGCATCCTGTGCAGGCTGGCGGAGCAGGTGGAGCACCAGACGCAATGCCGTTTTCCGGCCCACACCGGGCAGCCGGGCAAAAGCGGTAACGGCTTCTTCCAGAAGCCGGGAGGGATAGGAGTTCAAGATGACGACAACCAGCTGGTTAACCCTTCAAAGGTAAAACATCTGTTCCAAAGAACAATATGGAGACAGGATGGAATCAATACCCCAGTATTTTAAGCATGCTTTTCGCGCTTTGTTCCTTGGCGAACAGGCGTGCGTGATAATCGCCCTGTTCATCCCTTTCGATGAGTACGTGCTTGGGTGCGGGGATCAGGCAGTGCTGTATGCCCCCGTAACCGCCCAGTGATTCCTGATATGCACCGGTATGGAAAAAGCCCAGGTAGAGCGGGTCCTTCGGATCATACCGGGGTAAAAATACACGGTTGGAATTGGCTTCGAGATGGTAATAATCCCCGCTGTCACAAGTGATTCCACCCAGGTGCACCCGCTGGTATTCCTTGTCCCAGTGATTGATGGCCAGCAGGATAAACTTCTGGTTGATTCCCCAGGTGTCCGGCAGGGTGGTGATAAAGGAACTGTCAATCATATTCCACCGTTCCTTGTCATTCTGGATTTTCTGGTCGGTGATGGAAAACAGGACGGCCCCGCTTTCACCAACCGTAAAACTTCCGAATTCAGTAAAAATATTTGGCTCCTCCACACCCTGTTTTTCACAGTTGTTTTTGATCTGTCGGATGATTTCATCGGCCATGTAATCGTAGTCGTAGTCGAAACTCAGACTGGTACGTATCGGCCAGCCTCCGCCAATGTCGAGGCTGTCGAGCTCGGGACATATTTTTTTCAGTTCACAATAAAGGTCTATTCCCTTGGTGAGTTCACTCCAGTAATAGGCATTGTCCTTGATACCGGTATTGATGAAAAAGTGCAGCAGTTTGAGTTCGATTTTGCTGTTTTTGCGGATATTGGCTTTGTAATAATCAACAATTTCCTTGGGCCGGATACCCAGGCGGCTCGTGTAAAAATCAAAATTAGGTTCCTCATCCGATGCGATGCGGATGCCGATTTTCAGTTTTTTGCGAAGGCCCTTTTCATAATGCGTCAGTTCATTGACATTATCGAGGATGGGTATCAGGTTCGAAAATCCCTGGTTGGCCAGTTCGAGTATGCCGGTAACGTAGGCCGGGCGTTTAAAACCGTTACAGAGAATAAAAATATCCTTGTTGATCAGTCCCTGCTGATAAAGGTTCTTGATAATGGGTATATCGAAGCCCGATGAGGTTTCGAGGTGGATGTCGTTCTTCAGGGCTTCCTCCAGTACAAAACTGAAATGGGAACTTTTCGTACAATAACAATAAGTATATTTGCCCTTGTAATCGGCACGGGCCATCGCCACATTAAAAATGCGCTTGGCCTTCTGGATTTGGGAACTTATTTTAGGAAGATAGGTGATTTTAACCGGTGTCCCGTACTGATCGATGATATCCATCAGGGGGATCCCGTTAAAATGGAGTGAATCATCAATGACATCAAAACTTTCCTGTGGAAATTCAAAGGTTTGTTTGATCAGGTCAATGTACCGGGTTTTCATGGAGTTGGATGAATGAAGAGATTATACGGAAAATTAATGCTGCATATTCAGGTAATTCAATCTATTCCGGGTGAGTTGGATGGCATAAATTTATGAGAGGTAAGTGACCCGGATAAATTAAAGTTTTCAAAAGTAAGAAAAACAGTAATTAAAATGAATGTTAAATTTATTGAGGTGAGATCGGAAATTGGCGCCGGAACCCGGGGAGCAAGCCTGGGGGTGGATGCCATTAAGATAGCGGCTCTAGACTACGGGAGTAACCTGTTCCGGACGATTCCGTCGGTGGAGATCCCGCATGAAAACCACCTGCTCTTCGAAAACCCCGGCAGCCTGTACGCCAAGCGCATCAAAGGCATCCTTTCCATGTATGAAAAAATCTCGAAGGAAGTGGCCTCCTGCCTCAAGGCCAGGATATTCCCGCTGGTGCTGGCGGGAGACCACAGCACCTCCGGCGGAACCATAGCGGGGATTAAAATGGCCTATCCCAAATCGAAACTGGGGGTGATCTGGATTGATGCCCATGCCGATATCCACTCACCCTACACCACCCCAACGGGTAACATGCACGGGATGCCGATAGCAACGGCTCTTGGGGAAGATAATTACAGCAACAGGATCAACAAACCGGATAAGGATACCATTGAATTGTGGAACAAGATAAAAAAAGCGGGTGGCATCTCTCCCAAAATCACCTACAAGGATCTGGTTTATATAGGCATCCGGGATGTGGAACCGGAAGAGAGCTTCCTGATCAAGCAGCATAAAATTAAAACCTTCACCACCTCTGAAATCAAGCGGAACGGTGTTGAAAAAATAGCGCGGGATGCCCTGGCCTACCTGAATCACTGCACCCATATTTACGTTTCGTTCGATGTGGACAGTATGGATTCCTCCATCAGCAAGGGAACCGGAACACCGGTCCGGAACGGCATCACGGAAAAGGAAGCCGGCAGTCTCTGCGTCCGGCTGGTTCAGCATGAAAAAGTGTGCTGTTTTGAAATCAGTGAAATAAATCCCACGCTGGATAAGGAAAACCTGATGGCGGAGAACGCCTTTGAAATCCTGCAGCGGGTGCTCAGCCAGATCACCAATTAATTTTTTTACAACTACTACCGTCATGCATTTCGAAGCGACCCTCAGCGACCATGTTAAAGCAGCCGTTAGCAATATTTTTGGAAAGGACCTTGAACCTGGCCAGCTAACGTTTCAACCTACACGAAAGGATTTCGAAGGGGACCTGACCCTGGTGGTGTTTCCCCTGGCAAAGATCACGGGTCAGTCACCGGAAAAGGCCGGGCAGGCAATTGGAACTTACCTGACAGCACACTGCAGCCTGGTCAAATCTTTCAACCAGGTGAAGGGTTTTCTCAATATAACCATTTATGAAAAGGAGTGGCTTCACCAGTTCGGGGAGGCCCTTCATACCAAATCATTCGGGTTCCGTCCGGCCGCTGCCGGATTAGCGCCTGTCCTGGTTGAATACTCCTCCCCCAATACCAACAAACCGCTTCACCTCGGGCATGTCCGCAATAACCTGATCGGATACAGTATAGCCCGGATCCTGAAGGCAAACGGCAACCAGGTCATCAAGGTAAACCTGGTCAACGACAGGGGAATCCACATTTGCAAGTCCATGCTGGCCTGGCAAAAACTGGGCAACGGGGAAACTCCTTCCACTACCGGTATAAAAGGCGATCATCTGGTAGGAAAATATTATGTACTCTTTGACCAGGAATTCCGGAAGGAAGTGGAAAATCTTGTCGCATCGGGACTTTCCAGGGAGGAAGCTGAAAAAAAAACAGGCATCCTGAAGGAAGCCCAGGATATGTTGCGGAAATGGGAAGCCGGTGACCAGGAAGTGGTTGATCTATGGAAGCGGATGAACGGTTGGGTATACGAAGGATTCGACATCACCTACCGGCAACTGGGTGTTGATTTTGACAAGTTTTACTATGAATCGGAAACCTACCTGCTTGGCAAGAAAATAATTGAGAAAGGATTGAAAGCAGGGGTCTTTTTCCAGAAACCTGACGGATCGGTATGGGTGGACCTGACCCAGGAGGGACTGGATCATAAACTGTTGCTGAGATCAGACGGCACCTCTGTTTATATGACCCAGGATCTGGGTACAGCTGAACTCCGTTTCCAGGAATTTGGTTTCAGGAAACTTATTTATGTCGTTGCCAATGAACAGGATTACCATTTCAACGTACTGAAAAAAATCATCCGGAAACTTGATTACCCCTGGTGGGATCACCTGTTTCACCTGAGTTATGGAATGGTGGACCTGCCCGGCGGTAAAATGAAATCCCGTGAAGGAACGGTGGTGGATGCCGATGAACTCATGGATGAAATGGAACAGACAGCCAGGAAACTAACCCTGGAGTTGGGAAAGATTGAAGGGTTTTCCGAGGAAGATGCCACTCACCTGTTCCGGGTTATTGGCCTGGGTGCACTTAAATATTTTATCCTGAAGGTTGATCCGGATAAAAAAATGCTTTTTAATCCTGTTGAATCCATAGATTTCAATGGCAATACCGGCCCTTTCATCCAGTACACGCATGCCCGTATCCGCTCGGTGCTGAGAAAGGCGGATCGTTCGGCGTTGCTGAGTTCTTATATGACCGCGGGTGAATCTTCACCTGAAATTCTTCATTCAAAGGAAAAAGAACTGATCAAATTGCTGCTCCGGTTTCCGGAAATAGTTGAAGAAGCCGGGCATAAGCTCAGCCCTGCCCTGATTGCCAACTTTATCTATGAACTGGTCAGGTCTTTCAACCAGTTTTATCACGAAAACCCTATTGTGGATGAAACGCAGGCCCCGCTTTCTATTTTACGCCTGAGAATCTCCTGTCTATGTGCAGATGTGATTCAATCCGGGATGTATCTGTTAGGGATTGAGGTACCGGACAGGATGTAACAACAGGCTTGCGGGCTTTTGTATTAATATTTTTTGTTTGATTTTCAATATTTTACATTTTTCTCGTTTTCCTGCCTTTCTTCATGAATCAGGTATTAAAAAGGGTTTCCGGATAAACAGGCGAAAAGCTATTTTTTATCAGAATTTTTTCAGCCGGAACCTGCCAAAAAATAAATGCTGTTGAATCAAATCGTCAGGGAATTTATCATTCATGTTGAGCGCGGAGAGAACTATTCATCCGGATAAATTCATAATGACCCGATTCAGCAAACAAAAGTCAAATTTTGTTGAAAAATTATATTTTATTGATTTTTAGTATCTTATATAGTATTATGATGCTGTTTTCCCTATACCAGGCCATGAAATGGATTTCATTTTGTTCATAACTTCCTTTTCAAAAAAACAGGCCTTTCGATGTCTCTGATTTTTTTTAATTTCAATAAAAAGGCAACTAATAATTGTTACTTTCGAAAAACAGGGAAAAAAGATTGCTTTACAGCGGATTATATTAAAAATTAAATTAATTTTAAGGACTATTTACAGGGGAAAAGCGGTGTATCTGAAAGGTAAAACCTGGTTGTATTTGATCAGTCTGATTGCTATTGTCTTTTCCGGTTTGGCGAATGCTCAACCGGCAGGGAGGGATGCATGTGGTGCAGTTTTATTAAAACCCCTGCCTGTTGTGGAAAAAAGCATCGAAAAAAAGCGTATTGAAAAGAGTGAATTCAATGTCTCCAAACAACTAACGGATACTTTATACGAGTATTGGTATCAGACCACGGCAAAGGATGACGGAACCGTTGACTTCCTGCTGGCTGGCATGGATGCCGCTTCCCTTGCTATGGCCTTCTTCGAAGGTACCTGTCAGAATCTGTCTGCACTACCCGCCTTACGCCCATTTGCCGGACAACAGCCGGACGCTTTCCGGGTTTCAGGCCTGGATGCCGGCACGACTGTTTTTATTCAGCTGACCTCCCTTCAACCCTTTAACAATTCAAACGGACAGACAGGAGCCTTTTTGCCTCCTGCACCCAATAACCAGGACTGCCCGGATGCTATTCCGATCTGTCAGGATGTTTACTCAACCACCGTATCCTATAGCGGTACCGGTAATATTCCCAATGAAATCAATCCTTCCAACTCCTGCCTGCTGAGCGGGGAGCGGAATGATGTCTGGTATACCTTTACGGTACAGACCAGTGGTATTCTGAATTTCCTGATCACACCCAATAACCTGAGTGATGATTATGATTGGGCTGTATATAACCTGACCAATGCCAATTGTTCCGATATATACAGCACCCCTTCACTGATGAAAAGCTGCAATTACAGTCTGACGGCGGGTACAACGGGGCCAAACGGAGGCAGCGCATCCAATAACCAGGGCGCCATCGGGACACCTTACAACAACACCATCAACGTCCTGGCCGGCCAGACCTATGTTATCAACATCAGCAACTTTTCTGCCTCCAATAACGGGTACACCATTGACTTCAGCGCCTCCACCGCACAAATCTACGACAACATAAATCCCCAGCTTCAGAGCCTGGTAACCCCCATTGTTTGCGGCGCCACCAGCATCACGATGAATTTTTCCGAAAACATTTTATGCAGCAGCATTCAAAACGGGGATTTTACGCTGACGGGCCCGGGGGGACCCTATACGATTTCGGCCTGGACTGCCCCGACCTGCGCCGCAGGTGGTAATTATGATAATTCGGTTACCGTTACCATCAGCCCGCCCATCGGACTGGCCGGCAATTATAGTTTCTGCCTGGTCAATACCTCCGGATCCGTTACCGACCTTTGCGGAAACGTGGCTCCACCGGCCTGTATCGGCTTTGCCATCTCCAGCATTACCTCCGGTATTTCAGGTTCCAACGTCAGTTGTTTCGGAGGCAGTGACGGCTCCGCAACAGCCAGCGGCAGCGGAGGCTCCGGTGTATATTCATATCAGTGGTCTCCTTCAGGAGGAACAGGCCCAACAGCCACTGGTCTGAGTGCAGGTACCTATACGGTAACCGTTACTGACGGCAGCAGTTGTTCTTCCACTTCAACCATAGTTATTTCGCAACCTCCTGCTTATTCGGTGGCTATTTCCACCTTCAGTGATGTATCCTGTAATGGTGGATCCAATGGAACTGCATCGGCCACCGTCAATGGCGGAACAGGTCCTTTTTCTTTTTCCTGGTCCAACGGATCAACCAATGCCAGTGCCACCTCACTTTCACCCGGTGTTTATTCTGTCACCGCTACAGATGCCAATGGCTGCACAGCCACATCCAGCATTACCATCAGTCAGCCCCCGGTGCTGGCATTGAATGCATCCTCCACCCCTTCCTCCTGCTTCGGCGGGAATTCCGGCAGCGCTTCGGTGGCGGCTAATGGAGGAACAGCGCCTTATACCTGTC
>CAYWHE010000109.1:0-13260 GCA_964458125.1 uncultured Flavobacteriaceae bacterium
CACTATACCAAGTGATTTGGTCGTCAATTCTTGTCTTTATATATTCTTGTTCTGTCATTGTCGTCTGTTTTTTACGGTTGCAGCTTATGGGGGGATTGGAGAAGGTTCTGGTTTATTGAGTTCCTGTTAATTTTCATTCATATTTTCTCCTTATTCAACACTTTAGCGTATTAAAAACCCCGTTACCGGGATGGCGTGATGGGTCATTTCTTCCGTTCCGTTGAATACGGAGCCGGTATTAAAAAAACTACGTACTGCATTCGTTCCGGTGAAAACAGCATGTAAAGGTTAGCAATTAATTCATTAGAAGCAAGCTTGTCCCCTGGACGAAAAACCGGACGCAGCATTCAAAACCCGGACGCCGGTGCCGGGTGGCGCGTGATTTTCTGCGGTACCGCAAGGCAGGCGGCTATTCATGCAGCGCCGCACCCCTGACCCATAGCCCCGATTGCAGCGGTTAGCCCGCACCCTGAAGTTAGCGCTTGCGCTATACTTCAGGGGAGGACTAAAAGCGGAAAGCGGGACTGCACACCGGCAAAAACGGAATGATGTGCTCCCAAAAAATAAAAAAACAAGCCGGCATCCTCCATTCCAAATAAGAATAAAGATGGCCCGGGTTGGTGATCATGCAGGTAAACTGTTGAAAAAGGCGGTTCGATTGAATCCGGCAGGCCGGGAAGTAAATGCCAGGATCCTGAGCTAAGGCCGATCCGGTTTTGTCATCCACACCGGTGAAAACGCGTTTGCTTTCCGGGTCCTTCAGCGGCAGGGACGGATCGGGGAATACGGCTTTCGCCGGAGGTTTGGGACCTTGTCCGGAATGAGACCGGGGACAGGATGGGTGCGCCACACCTCCCGTTTATTTTACTTCCTTTAATAAAATCAGATAGGTCGGAAAATGATCGCTGTAACCGCCCTGGTATTTGCTGAAATTATACGTGCGGAATGGATATCCCTTGTAGCGCCCGGTTTGTTCAATCATAAAACTTTTTTTAAAGATGGCCGCATCGCGGTAAAAGAACCCGGGTCTTTCGCGATGCAAAAATGCCTCGGACAAAATAATCTGATCAAATAAGTTCCAGGCATCGTTGTAGGCCAGTGTGCCCAGGCCCTGTTTGTAATAACTCACCCAGGGGTTATACAGGCCGCCCCTGGGAACTTCCCGGATTTTTCCGGTTGCCTTAAGCACTTTCACCACACTGGCGCTGACGGGGTCATCATTCAGGTCGCCCATCAGCAGGATGCGGGCATCCGGGTTCTGCCCGGTAATGGAATCAATCTTGTTTTTACAAACCTGGGCGGCGGCTTTTCTTCCGGGCGCACTGGCCTCCTCCCCGCCCCGGCGGCTGGGCCAGTGGTTGACGAAGATGTTCAGGGGATCGCCATCATACAATCCCGCAACGTATAAGACATCGCGCGTATACCGGGGACTGCCGTCATCGTTGAAAACAGGTACAAACAAGGCTTCGCTGTGCGTAACGGTAAAATACTTCGGGTTGTAGATCAATCCTACGTCGATACCTCTTTCATCCGGAGAGTCGTAATGCACTATCCGGTAATGCCTGTTCTTCAGTTTGGGCTGGTTAATAAGGTCCTGGAGCACGCTTTCGTTTTCAACTTCCGCACAGCCCATAATGGACAGCCCGTCGGCCGTAACATCCGTACCGATTTGGGAGATCACCCCGGATAAATTGCCCAGTTTGTCGAGATACACCGAACCGGTATAATGATTGGTTCCGTCCGGTAAAAACTCTTCATCCTTATTGGGCCCATCAATGGTGTCGAAGAGGTTTTCCAGGTTGTAAAATCCAACCAGTCCGATCTTATAGTTTTTTTCCTGGGCCGTGACAAGGTCCGACATGAACAGGAATAAAAGGCCTGACAGGAGACTTATTCCACGCGCTGAAAAATAATTGCCCGACATACGTATTCGTTTCGTGCAAAGCTACAAAAGGAATCCTTGCCGGAAGAAGAAAAAAAATCACTGAAAATTCCGGTTACCCGCGTTCATTCGGCAGTCCTTTCAACCAGGCCATCCCGGACGGCCGCAGGTACGGATTTCCCTGAAATCAGAAAATTATGTAGTTTTGCGCCCTTCTAACCGGATCATGATGCTTAAAAATTTTTACCTCTTTCTGCTGACCGTTATTCCGCTGTCAGGTTTTAGCCAGACTGCGTTCCTGAAAGGAATTGTTCAGGATGAATCCGGAAATCCGCTGAAAGGGGTGAATATCTTTTTGCAGGCAAGCCGGCAAACCACCCGGACCGCTGATAACGGCACTTTTGAACTGAAAGACG
This sequence comes from uncultured Flavobacteriaceae bacterium, assembly GCA_964458125.1. Lineage (GTDB taxonomy): Bacteria > Bacteroidota > Bacteroidia > AKYH767-A > OLB10 > CAYWHE01. The sequence goes on from CAYWHE010000109.1 coordinate 2,299, forward strand.
TGCCTTACGGGGATGAACTGGTGGAGTTCAAGGGCGAAGGATTACAGGAAACCAGGATCCGGATACAGGTCAATCAACCTGAAGTGAACCTGGGCATGATCCAGATTTCGCGCGAGCAGGATGAACCGGCGGGCGATGACATTCCCACGGCGGCCTTGTCCGAATCCGATCTTTCGGAGAGTCACTCCTCCGGCAGCGCTTCCGGTGTGCTTGGGGCTTCCAGGGATGCCTTTACCACCGCCGTAACCTTTAATTTCAGCATTGCGCGTTTCCGGCTCCGGGGCTATGAGTACGGGTATGCACCTACACTGATGAACGGCGCCTCCATGACCGACCTGGCCACGGGCCGTGACATGTTTTACACCTGGAGCGGTTTAAACGACATGGTGCGCGCCAGGGAAAACAGCACCGGGCTGGAAGCGAATTACAAGAGCTACGGCGGACTGGCAGGGTCTTCGGAAATCGACAGCCGTGCGGCCCGGCAGCGCAAACAACTGCAGGTATCCTACGCCATGTCCAACCGGACCTATGATAACCGCCTGGTCCTTTCCTACGGCTCCGGTATGCTGAAAGGGGGATGGTCCATTGCCGGATCCGTTTCCAGGAGATGGGCCGATGAGGGCTATGTGAAAGGTACCTTTTACGACAGCTGGGCCTGGTTCGCATCGGTTGAAAAAGAACTCAACCTGTCCCATTCCCTGAGCCTGACGGTTTTTGGCAGTCCGCTCCGGAACGGAAGACAGTCTGCGGCCACGCAGGAGATGTATGACATAGCCGGAACCCACTACTACAATCCGAACTGGGGCTACCAGCATGGAAAAGTGCGCAATGCCGTGGTGGGCCGCAGTCATATTCCCGTAGCCATTCTTTCCCATGAATGGAAAATCGACAACAGTTCTTCCCTTGAAACCTCCCTCAGCCACCTGGCGGGTAAGACCAAAATCTCCGGCCTGGACTGGTACAATGCCACCGATCCCCGCGCCGATTTTTACAGGAGGATGCCCGGCTTCATCGCCCTGACCGATCCCACCCAGGCTTCCCTTGTTTACAACCTGTTGGCCGGCAATGAAAATGAACGCCAGGTGCAGTGGGATGACCTGTACGCCTCCAACTACATCAGCGACTCCACCGTTTACAATGCCAACGGCATCAGCGGGAATACCGTCGGCGGACGCTGGGCCAATTATCTCCTGCAGGACAGGGTGACCAGCCTTCGCAAATACGGCTTCAACACCATTTACAACAAAACGGTCAGCGACCATGCACATGTCACCGCGGGGTTGTCCTACCAGAGGCAACGTTCGGAATACTACAAGGAGGTGAATGACCTGCTCGGGGCCGATTTTTACGTGGACCTGAACCAGTATGCCGAACAGGCCAACATCGACAGCATCGATGCCGTGCAGAACGATCTGAATCACCCGAACCGGATTTTACATACGGGTGACCGTTATGGGTATGATTATATAGCCGAAATTTCCAAATCAACAGCCTGGGCCCAGGGTGTTTTCACCAACCGGTACATGGATTATTTTTTCGCCGGCGAAATCAGTTCCGTTCATTATTACCGGGAAGGACGTTACCGGAACGGGGTGTTTGCCGGTGATTCGTATGGCAAATCAAAAACGCAGAAGTTCACCGATATTTCCGTAAAGGCTGGCCTGAACTATAAAATCAACGGCAGGAATTATCTTTTCGCCAACGCATCCTGGCTCACCCAGGCTCCTGAATTTGAAGACACCTATATATCACCCCGCACGCGGCATACGCAGGCCGACGGCCTTCAATCCGAAACGGCCACATCCGCCGAAGGCGGATACCTGCTGAAAGCGCCGAAGGTGAAAGCCAGGGCTGTGGTTTACACCACGGAAATCAGGGACCAGGTTCAGACAGCCAGTTTCTACCATGAGGATTTCCGCACCTTCGTCAACTATACCCTCAGCGGTATAGACAGGCGTCATACGGGAACGGAGCTGGCGCTGGAAGCCGTCCTCTACCAGGGTCTTAGCGCTACCGCCGTGGCCTCCCTGGGCAGGTTTATCTTTACCAACAACCCGTCGGCCACCATCTCCCAGGATAATAAGGATACCCTGCTGGCGGAAAACCAAACGGTATACCTGAGGAATTTTCATGTGGGCGGCACGCCTGAAAAAGCATGGTCCTTCGGACTGAATTACCGTGGCCGGCAATTCTGGTTTGTCAATATCGCCCTGAACCTGTTTGACGGCATTTACATCGCTCCCAACCCGGCGCGACGGACACCGGAAGCCATCGACCTGGTTGATCAGAACACCGGTCAATACCAGGACATCGTGGACCAGGAAAAAGCCGGTAAACAGGTAACGGTGGACCTTTCGGCGGGTAAATCCTGGAGGCTCAACAATACCTTCAAATCCCTGAATCAAAACATGTTCCTGGTCTTCAACGCCGGCATCACCAACCTCCTCAACAACAAAAACCTGGTCAGCGGCGGATTTGAACAACTCCGTTTCGACTATTTCGACAAGAACCCTCAGAAGTTCTCCAGCAAGTATTACTATGGCTTCGGAACCACCTTCTTTGTAAGCGTGGCCTTCCGGCTTAATTAAATTTCATTTCAACACCCAACCAGCAAAACCTGATACGTGCATGAATATCTTATTTAAAAAAATTCCGGTCCTCGTGCTGACAGCACTGATCGCCGGAGCCTTTTCCGCCTGTGTAAAAAAAGACCTGGAGAACCCGCCCGACCCTTCCGGGATCGACCCTGATCTCCAGGTGAACCTGAGCATTGCCGGGCTGAAGGCCATGGATACGCTGGCCGGCGTTCCCGTCAAAATCATGGAAGATTATATCATTTCCGGAATCGTGGTGGCCGATGACAAGTCCGGGAATTTCTATAAAGAGCTGGTCATACAGGATTCCACAGGCGGTATTTCCATTCAGCTCGACCAGTCGAATTACTACACCGATTTTCCCGTCGGCAGAAGGGTGTTTGTGAAATTGCGCGGCCTGTGCCTGGGCGAATACCATCACCTCATCCAGCTGGGCGGATATTACACGCAAAGCGGAACCTATTTCAACATAGAGCGCATTCCCCAGTCCCTCATTCCGCATCACATCATTAAAGGTTCGTATTACCATGCCGTTACACCGAAGGTGATGAAAATTACCGAACTTGATGCCTATGATGATCAGAACATGCTGGTGCAGTTCAACGACATACAGTTTGACCAGTTGTTTGTCAACCAGCCTTATTCCAACGGTCCCAACCTGGCCGATGTAAACATGCAGCTGCAGGACTGCGAATGCCATGCGCTGGAAATGCGGAACAGCGATTTCGCGGACTTCGGTTACAAACTCACCCCTTCCGGCAACGGTACGATCACCGGTATATTCCAGGTGTACGATGCTTACAACCAGTTGAAAATACGTGACCTGGCCGATGTTTCGATGCCGAACGGACGCTGCGGCTCACAGGGCGGAGGCGCACCGGTATTCAACGATGTGGCCGGCTACATGCCCCTTGACAGCGTTCGCCAATTCTACCAGGGATTCGCCACCACCATGCCGGCAGGACGGGTGGTGAAAGGCGTGGTGATTTCGGATCAGTGTGCCGGTAATATCGATCCAAAAAATATAGTGATTCAGGATTCCACCGGCGGAATCGTGGTCCGTTTTCTCTCGGCCGCCTCCCTTCCCGCCGGCGCACTGGTGACCATTCAGGCCGGCGGTGTTGAATTAACCGAATACAACGGATTACTGGAACTGAACAACGTTCCAAACAACCTGGCCTCCTATACCTCCCGCGCCTCTGTGCCCCAGCATGTCACCACCATCGACAGCATACTTGATAACTTTAACAAATGGGAATCCACCCTGGTTACCATCCAGAATGTCACCATGACCGGGTCGGGCACGACATACAACAACAGCCAGAATTTCGGCAACCTGACCATCGGTGACGGAACCAACACCACCACACTCTATACGCGGCAAAGCGCCAACTTCGCCACATTTCCCTATCCCACCTCAGCGGTCACCCTCACCGGGATTGTATCGGATTACAACGGTCTGCAGATCATGATGAGAAACAACGATGACGTAAAATAAAATCAGGAAATGCCGACCAACGGGTATTGCCGTACAGGCAGTGCCCTTTTTTGTTATCTTGCATCATGAAAAAACTGCTTGTCCTCCTTTCCCTGCTGCTTGCAGGAAGTGTCACCGGGGTTACGGCACAGGTGATTTCGATAGCCGCAGCGCGGGCACTGCCTGTGGGCAGCCAGGTCACCGTTTCGGGCATTGTCACGAACGGCCCTGAGTTGGGAATCATCCGTTACATCCAGGACGGCACCGGCGGCATAGGCGTTTTCAGCAACATGCTTGCATCCGCCGTTCGCGGCGACCTGGTCACGGTGACCGGCCTGACGGATGATTACCTCAATTTACTCGAAATAAACCCTGTTGGCCTCTTTACGCTGAACTCCTCCGGAAACCCGCTGCCCCAGCCGGTTCAACTCACACCCGCGCAGCTTGGAGAACCGGTCGAATCCCAGCTTGTTCAGATCAGCAATGTGTCGTTTTCGAACCCGGGAGGAATTTTTTCGGGCAACGCCACGCTGAACTTCAATGCGGGCGGGCAGCCCGGTGTGATCTACCTGCGCTCCGGCAACCCGCTGGTGGGAACGGTTATTCCTCCGGGCAATGTAACGCTTACCGGTATATGTTCACAGATCAACAACACCTACCAGGTGCTTCCCCGTGACACCGGCGACCTGGCGCCGTCGGGAAGCATTTATTTTACCGTTCCGCTGGCCCAGGTGAACATCAGCAGTTCCGGTTTTGACCTGACCTGGCAAACCAACCTGCCCGGTACCACGGTAGTGGAATACGGTACCACCCCGGCCCTGGGATCGCTGCTAACCGGTACGACCGGCACCACCCTGCACCAGGTCAGCCTGGGAGGCGCCGGGGCATCACAACTTTATTACGTGCGGGCCTATTCCGTGTCGGCAGCGGATACGGCTTTTTCGGAAACCAAAACCTGTATCACCGCTTCCGCTTCGGGCGGCAGCGTGACCGCTTATTTCAACCGGAGCGTGGATCATACCGTAGCCAGTTCTCCTGCCAATTATGCCGTCCAACTCGTTAACGCCATCGATGACACGTTGAAAGCTTATATTGACCGCTGCCAGTACACCCTTGACATCGCCATCTACAATTTTGACAATACGAATACAGGGCTCATCATCCAGGCCATTAACGCCGCCTGGAGCCGCGGGGTGCAGGTGCGCATCATCAGCGACGGCAGCAACAACAATGCAGCCCTGGCTTCCCTCAACAGCAGCATTCCCAAAGTTTCATCTCCTGTTGTTCCGGCAAACTATTACGGCATCATGCACAATAAATTCATGGTTATGGATGCCTATGCCCCCAACCCGGATCTGCCCATCGTATGGACGGGCTCCACCAACTGGTCGAGCGATCAGCTGTACACCGACGCCAACAACGTTGTCATCATACAGGATCAGTCACTGGCCATGGCCTACACCATGGAGTTCGAGGAAATGTGGGGAAGCAGCGGCCCTCAGCCCAATGCTTCGAATGCGAAATTCGGTCCGGATAAAACCGATAACACGCCGCATGAATTCAACATCGGAGGTAAACGCGTGGAATGTTATTTCAGTCCTTCCGATCATGTGAACAATGAAATCATCCGGACCGCCGGCACAGCGGACGGACAATTGTTTTTTTCCATCTTCGCCTTCACCCGCTACGACATTGCCTTTGCCATCGAGGATCGCGTGATCCAGGGCGTTTTAACGGCCGGTATGGTGGATGATTCCTCCAACGGAGGGGGCTATCCTTACAGCATCCTCCATGCCGTGATGGGATCACAGCTGGAATTATACGATCACCAGAACCTGCCGGGAATACTGCATCATAAATACCTGCTCATTGATCAGCACAACGCCTCACTGGATCCGCTCATCCTCACCGGATCGCATAACTGGAGCAATTCGGCCAATGCGAGAAATGACGAAAATACGGTTATCGTACACGATGCTGGAATTTCCAACCAGTATTACCAGGAATTCCACCAGCGCTTTACCGAGAGCGGGGGCACGCTTGGCATGCTGGAAGGTCCCGGAGACCCCGGTGTTTCATACGCAGTTTATCCGAATCCGGCATCCGGAAGGATTTTTATTTCAACCGCATCAGCCATAAACAGGGATTTTAAAATCCGTGTGCTGGCCGTTACCGGGCAGGAGGTATGCAGTCAACTGGTCCGGCAGCTTGCGGGGAGTAACGGATTTTCACTTGACCTGCCCACCCTGGAACCCGGCATGTATTTTCTTATCCTGCAAACCGGAAACCTGAAAGGTATTTCGCGGCTCATTTTACATTAAACACTTGGCCGGCCTTTATTTTCATATCCCATTTTGCAAACAGGCCTGTCATTACTGCGATTTTCATTTCAGCACTTCCCTTCAGCAAAAAACCAGACTGGTTCAGGCCATTGGAAAAGAGCTGGAAATCAGAAAGGACTTCCTGGGCAGCAACCCGCTCCTGGAAACGATCTATTTCGGGGGAGGAACTCCTTCCCTGCTGAGCCGGGACGAACTGGATTTTTTGTTTGAGACGGTACACCGCCTTTTCCGGGTGGCGCCGGATGCGGAAATCACCCTCGAAGCCAACCCCGATGACCTGGACAGGAGAAAACTCCGGGAACTGGCCGCAAGTCCTGTGAACAGGCTCAGCATAGGCATTCAATCTTTTGCCGATGAAGAGTTGAAATGGATGAACCGGGCTCATTCCTCCGCCATGGCTGTCCGGAGCATCCTGGATGCGCAGGAGGCCGGATTTTCAAACATTTCGGCCGACCTGATTTACGGGACCCCGCTCAGCGGCATGGAGAACTGGAAACACAACCTGGACATGGTTTTTTCCCTGGGCATCAGCCACTTGTCCTGCTACAGCCTGACCGTGGAGGAGAAGACGACGCTGGCTTTTCAGATCAAAAAAGGACTGTCCAAACCTCCCGATGAACAGGCTACCGTGGACCAGTTCAGCCACCTGATTGAAAGGGCTGCCAGGGAGGGTTTCGGGCATTATGAAATATCGAATTTCGCCCGGCCCGGTTTCATGAGCCGGCATAACAGCAGTTACTGGTCCGGGGTTGTTTACCTGGGTGTTGGACCTTCCGCACATTCCTATGACGGAGGTTCCAGGCAGTGGAATGTTTCGAACAATTCCGTTTACATACGTGCTTTGGAAAACGAAACCATTCCATATACAAGGGAAGAACTCGGCGAGGCCGAAATCTACAATGAATATATCCTAACGGCCCTGCGTACGCGGACCGGCATTGACCTGCAGCGCCTGGGTAAAATATCGGAAGGAAAATTCACGGCTTATTTTACGGACAGGGTTGAACGTTACCTGGCGGGCGGTGAAATTTCCCGGACGGGAGATCGCCTGATCCTTACCTTTAAAGGTATGATTATAGCCGACAGGATAACCGCCGACCTGTTTGTGGCGGCTGAATAATCCTTCCGGTACCGGCGGGTTTCGCGTCAACCGGAATTTACATTAAAAAAAAAGCTACTTTAGCGCTTTGTATTTACTTTTATTTTCACCAACCCATTCAACAGTTTAATTTTTTTGATCCTATGCTATCGGAAGATTTAGATAAAACCGACCTTAAAATTCTGAAGATCCTTCAGGAAGACGGGCGCATCACCAACCTGCAACTCAGCGCCGACATCGGCCTTTCACCCGCCCCGACCCTGGAACGGGTTAAAAAACTGGAACGCGGAGGCATCATCAAGAGTTACCACGCCGAACTGGACGCCTGGGCCATGGGCCTGGCCATACAGGCATTTATGATGGTATCCCTGGCCATTAATAAAAACAACGCCATTACCCGTTTCGAGGAACAGATGAAACAGATACCGGAAGTGGTGGACTGTTACCACCTCACCGGTGCCGCCGATTACCTGGTGAAGATCATGGTGGCCGATATTGCAGGCTACGACATCCTGATCCGCGAAAAACTCAGCAAAATTGAAGAAATCACCAGTATGCAATCCCTCATCGTATTGTCGCAGGTGAAAAAATCCAACTGTCTGCCCCTGGCCTATTAACCTCCGGGTCATGAACATTGAAGATATCCGGACGTATTGCCTGTCGAAAAAAGGAAGCAGCGAATCTTTTCCTTTTGACGATGACACCCTTGTCTTCAAAGTGCTGGATAAAATTTTTGCCCTTACCGGCATCACCAGCGATCCCCTGTCCATCAACCTGAAATGCGAACCCGAACGCACCAATGAACTGCGGGAGCAATACCCCTGCGTGGCGCCCGGTTACCACATGAATAAAAAACACTGGAATACCATTACTTTGGATGGTTCCGTTTCCAATAACCTGGTTAAACAATGGATCGATGATTCCTACAACCTGGTCCTGAACAGCCTGACCAGGAAACAAAAAGAGGAACTCAATAAATTCTGAACCGGTCCGGCACTTCCCTGGCATTTATTTTTTTTCAGATTTCCCCGTGCCTTCCCGGCTATCCGGCGGGCATACGGGCCCGGCGGTGATTACAGCGGTAATGGTTAATTTTTCGGATATTTGCAGCCGTACCGGTTTTCCGATGATCATGCTTCATTAAATTTATACCAGGATGAAAAAATTAGTCAATTACTTTTTACAGGGCCTTCTCTTCACCGTTCCCTTTGTCGTTACGTTTTATGTCATTATTAAATCCGTCATTTGGATAGACGGGCTACTGCCTTTCCAGGTGCCCGTAAAAATTCCCGGCATCGACAGTTTTTATCTTCCCGGACTGGGCATTCTCATCATTTTCACGGCCATCACCATTGCCGGTTATGTAGGTTCACGCTTTGTGGCCAATCCCCTGTTCCAGTTCGTGGAAAAAATCCTGGAAAAAACACCGCTGCTTAAGCTGATTTATTCTTCCGTAAAGGATCTGATCGAAGCATTTGTGGGAGAAAAGAAAAGATTCAACCAGCCTGTGCTGGTCACCGTCAGCAAAGAATCAAACATACAAAGGATTGGTTTCATCACACAGAATGACCTCACTCACCTGGGATTGGGAAGCGAAAAGATGGCCGTCTATCTTCCCTTTTCCTATGGATTTAACGGGCAGTTATTAATTGTGCCTTCCGAAAATATTGTGAAGCTGGATGCTTCGGGAACGGAAATGATGAAATTTATTATTTCGGGAGGGGTGACGGATATATAAACGTTGTGCCTTTCGCAACGGAGCAGGCGGCTCAACGTGACACCGGTATTGACCGCAGCGTATCCAGGCGTTAACGTCATTCGGTTGCGCTTTCAGGCAAGTCTTCTTCCTTAGGAATCCGGCATACATCGGTCTCGTATTAAATCACTGCCTTCTTAAAAATGTAATATCTCTTTTAAATGACCGATGCCTGCCGGGCATTGATGCTTATGTTCAAATCTTTTATTTGAATTATAATCCCGTTACACTTATCTTTACTTATCGCAGTTACGGGATACCCTGTTATCCGGGTTTCTTTTTTTTATATCTCCTGTTAAACCTTTAATCATCATCCCATGAAAAAAGCACACCCTTTCTTGTCGGCCGGGTTGAAAAATCAGTCAAGTCAATATTATAATGAACCTTACATTGCCAAGCTTGGCCCCGAACGGGACATTGAATGGTGCACCTATTATGGCGATGGTGTTACCAGCGAATTTTCAACCGACCTTGATGTCAATGAACGGATTTTATTGTGGTCTGGATGGACTGCGAATATTAATGCACTTTCAACAGTCTCAACTCTTCAGGAAAAATCCAATAGCTGGATTCAGAATGCCAATTCTTCAACGAGCAAGGCTGACGGCATGATTGCGAAATTTACTAATGCGGCCAGTTATAATCTAAAAGAGACTGTTTCAACTAGTTTTCCGGGCAAGGACACACCGGATTTTTCAATATTAAAAAATCCTATAATTGGCAATGTACTTTTATTGAAGCAAAGAAATACATCGGAAGATGCCGGTTTTTTAATTTCAGTAAGCGATATGCTGGGAAGGAATATTGTAGCTCCTGCATTGGTAGAAAGCGCATCAGTTATTAAAATAAACCTTCCTGTTTCATTGCGCAATGGAATCTATCATGTTCAAATCACCGGCAGGAACGGTTCACAAAGCCTGAAATTTATCCATATTTCTAACTTTTGAATTTTAAATCATGAAATACGTTAAACATGGACTGATCGTCCTATGTTGTACATTTGTTATGAATGAATACAAAAGAAACATGAATTAAAATGATGAATTGATTTTGAAGCAGGAACGGGGCGATACCTTGAAGGCTTATGGAATTAGCATGTAAATCATCGGGCATCAATAAAACGCTGCGAAAAATGGATATGGGGTGTCTTTATATTCCCATTCCGACCTTCAGGATTTGGATGTTCATATATTAAACCTGGAAAAATGACATAAAAAGAGCACCTTGATATTCTGTATCTTTCAGAAATCGAATACCATGAAAAATAATTAAATTTTAAACGATAGATGCATGATCATATCACCCCTTCGGGGTTTGAACGAGACATCCATATTCATTCTATAGCAATAACATCCCTTCGGGATTATTGTTCCAGCCTCTTCAGGACAATGGCAAATCCAAAAACCATCCAAACCCCGAAGGGGTGACATGATTATAACAACCAAAAATCGCCGGAACCCCGAACGGGGTGAAAGGATTGTAACCCCGAAGGGGTGACATAATGAAGGGGTGACATAATTGTAAAACCCGTAACCCCGAAGGGGTGACATGATTATAACAACCAAAAATCGCCGGAACCCCGAACGGGGTGAAAGGATTGTAACCCCGAAGGGGTGACATGATTATAACCAAAACCAAGAAAACCCCGAAGGGGTGACATGATTGTAGCACGATAAAACCCCGAAGGGGTGACA
>CAYWHE010000110.1:0-13230 GCA_964458125.1 uncultured Flavobacteriaceae bacterium
AATTGCTATTTAAGATGCAAGTTTATTCAATTCGACTGGACTTTTACAAGGACAACGTCCGAAGTGAAAGTCTTAGCCGAATGAATCCCCGATAGCGAGGCGTATCGGGATAATGAAATTACAATTATGAGCATGCAGTGAATTAATTGAATAATTTAAAAAGCCTCCGGATGCGATAGGCGAAATACCCGGCTACACACGGCATAATTTGGGTCCGGGACCTGCACCGGGTTTAAGCCCGTGATTTCCGGTTCTGGAGCATGCAGGGGCGTCTGCTGAAATCCGTACTCCCAAACCGATGTAGTTTCATTTTGCTGAACATTCCCCTGCAAACTTCCTGACGGCATCCCAGTCCGTGTATTCATAATCCTGCGAGGTATCGGTGGTCCGTCCTTCGCGTTTGGAGATCATCTTCATGATCATGCGCTTGAAAAAGTCATACTTCGTATATAACAAAGCCCCGGCAAACTGCTCCCGAATCAAGGGCTTCCAGCCGCTCTGGCCGAGAAAATCGTTCATGATTTTCTGCGCTTCAAGGTGCTCCTGCTCATCATCGGACGCTACGGCCAGGCAAACGGAAAAAAAGGCTGACGGCATGCTGTTCAGTTTCGGAGCATAATTGGTAACATAGTGCTGCACGGCGGACTGGTATTTATGGATGTGAATGGACGCGCCGATAATGACCCTGTCGAAACCGCCCGGATCCGGCGGATTGTCGGAAGCGTCAGCCAGCGTAACCCGGTGTCCCAGCGATTGAAGATGATCTCCCATAAAACGGGCGATCTTCCGGGTTTGCCCTTCCGTGGTTCCGTAAAGAATTAAAATGTTCATGGAGTTAATTTTAGAACGGAAAAATAAACCGGGTGGCCGTTAAAAGGAATGATGGAAATCAGCCCCAGTCAACTATTATGTTCTTGCCTAAGGTGAATTCAGGCATTTGATACATCGCACTGAAGGAACGATTTTCAATACCGATCCCTTCCGTTAGTGTTCAGTATATGACCGCTTTATAAACATAAACAGTGCCGGGGTATTGGACCTTCAGCAGGTAAACGCCGGCCGGCAAACCGGTGAGATCAAGCTGGATCCGGTTTAATGCCTCGTCCGGCAGAATCCTGAAATCCTTTATCCCGGAGCCGTTGATGTGTTCGATGGAGATGTTGACAGGTCTGATTCCAAATTCGCCTGGTTGAAAAGTGAACAGGCCATTGGTGGGATTGGGATAAACCCTTCCGGGACCTGTTTCCGGGTAACCGGGCAGACCGGTCAAAATGACGGAGGATGAGGAAGCGCAGCCGTTGCTGTCGGTAACAATGACGAAATAGCTTCCCGGCTGCGGGTACACATAAAAGGAATCCGTAGCTCCCGGAATGATGCCGGAAGCGTCATACCACTGGTACGAAAAAGCCGGCGTGCAGAAAAGGGTGTCGGCGGAGGAGGTGATGACCGGAACCGGTGGGTTTTGAAATTCATTTATAAAACCAGGAAGCGTTAAGGTGTCACAACCGGCCGGATTGCAGGCAATCAGCGTAACGTCAAAACTTCCATAGCTGTTGTAACAGATGCCGTGTGGGTTTTGCTCATTGCTGGTGGCGCTGTCCGCACCAGGAAAGAACCATTGCCAGGAGGTCGGGTTATTCGTGCTCAGATCAAAAAAGTCTATGCAATGTTTATCGCAAAATGAGGTATCGGAGGATTGCAGGGAAACAACGGGAATATTCAGGGGAGCGGTTATATAATCCGGAACAAAATTAGGTAGTCCCAGTAGTCCGTATTTACCGTTCAGGTAAAGCCCGTTATTTATATAATTGCATAAAAGCCCCGCGGAATCGGGGTTTTGAATGATGCCAAGGTATTGCTGAAACCGCAATGAGGTATATATTTTTTTATCCGGTCCCAGCTGCAAAGCGCAAAAATAATAGTCATTTGGATTGGTGGCCACCATTACCCGGCTGTTCAGGATGGCGGCAGGCGATCCGGTGGAGAGGTCAAACTGGTAAAGAGCGGACGGCACATCCAGTTTTGTTCCGTATAATTTTGTTCCATCCGGGGAAAATTCCACTCCATAGGTCCAGTTCATATCCGGGGATTGGACGGAAATCAGGTTACTTGCCAATCCGGTGAGATTATCAAAGTCCAGTATATCAAAAGATTGTTTTTGCCACATGGCCAACGCCAGTTTATTTCCCTGCCGGTTGGCTTTCATGTAGCCGGCTGTGTTGCCGGGATCCAGGGCATGAATCGGACCGGCCCCGCTGACCACGGGAACCGGATTCAACCCGGCTGTATCCAGGAGGTAGGCGTAAATATCATCGGAGGTCCAGTCGTTGACCAGGATCCAGTAATCCCGGTTGTTGCCATGTTTCACCGCAGTAACCTTTTCATAAACCGGTAAACGGATGGGCCCGTTTTTAAAGGAAACATCACCCAGGCCGCCCTGCAAATTCATGTTGACAATGGAATAATTCAGCCCGTCTCCCAGGGCCATTCCATTGTGATTATAATCCACGGTAAAAATGAAATAAAGGCTGTCACAGCCGGGTTTTTTCAGGATGATGGCGCTTTGCGTGGCCGAGGCATTTCCCAATAATCCAAACCCATTGGGCATTTGTACATGGGTTCCGTTAAACACCTGCTGGCCGTCGGTATAAAACAAAAGGTTACCGCTGCTGTCGGAAATGGATGCCACCCCTTCATAATTATTGAGTGCGCCATTGGTAACCGCTATTGGGGCACCTGAGCTGAATTCAACTCCGGCATGATCACCGAAATACCAGTTCCATGCTTCTTTTTGCCCAAATCCCGTCCGACATAAGCCGAATGAGATCAGGAACAACCCCGCCGCCCTCAGAAATCTTATTGTACTTTTTTTCACCTGCAACATCCAAAAGAAAACCACAAGGTAGTGATTTCTTTACACCCGTTAAATTTGAAAGGCGGGGGCAGTCCGGGATAATGAAGTTGAAAACCGGGAAAACGATACCCGGAAGCATTTTCCTTTTTAAATGTGAAGTATGCCTTATGATAAGGGCGTTACTATTCAGCATTCCCCTCGAATATATTCACCTCATGAATTCCTGCTTTTTCTTTCTTATTGCTTTATAAATCTGCCTCTGAAAACCCTTCCTTCTGCAAGCACCTGTACCAGGTACATTCCTTTTGGCAGCGATGCCGCATCCAGATGTATCACTTCTTCTTCGCTTAAAGCAGGAATATTTTTATTCATGACAAGTTGTCCGTGCACATTGTATATGCTCAATGAGCCGTTTGCAATACCACTGCTTAGGGAAACGGAAAACTGATTCGTGACCGGATTCGGAATGATCTCCATTGACTGTGTCGAAATCGCTTCTTCCGTATATCCGTTTTCCACCCGCGGGCTTTGCGTGGCAAAACTTTTTATGGAAGAATAATTGGAGTAAATGGCCGTACCCGTACTGTTGCATTTAGTGGCCACTTTCCATTGGTAACCCATGCCAGGTTGCAATCCCGTCATCATATAAAATGGCGTACTGATACCCGATACTGTTGTCCATGCCGTAGTGCCTGTTGTACGGTATTGAATCCGGAAAGTATTGCTGCAGGAGGGGGGATTCCAGTTTGCCTGTGCTGATGTACTCAGAATATTAGTGGTAGTTAATCCAGAAGATGGTGCCGGGCATTTTATAGTTACAGTGGTATCCTGCTCTCCACAGCTTTCATCAAACGTTTTTATGGTGTAGGTACCGGGGGCGAGATTGGTAAAGGCATGTGAAACAACGGCGCCGACACTGTCCCATTGTACAATAGAACTATTACCTTTCCATAGCTCCATGTGCGGCCATGAATTAAAACTGCCGCTACTGTTAACTGTTATCTTCCCGTTGTTGCAGCTTGCATTGTTTACATTAGTTACTGCTGCTGCTGCATTGAAATTATAAGTAAAATCAGCGCATGGGCTTAATTTTGTTAACCGTGTGCCGTAAGGCGGAACAGTATCATTGATGAGCAGGTAAAGGTTGCCTGTTACCTCTCCAATAAGAATACCGTCATACTCACCAAAATACTCTTCATGATTGCCATTGGAAAGATTTTTCTGAAACAGGATTGCACCGGTTGCCGTATCAAGCTGGACCAGGTAATTGTTCAGTGGCTGGGCGGGATTAACATTCTTAGCGACAAGCCATCCTATAGACCAATCATCAGGCCATGCCGAAGTAACCAGGGTATTTGACCACTGCAACGCTCCTGCATCATCATATGCTTTCATGCCGGTACTGGTGGAAATTACAAACCATGGAACGGTAGTTGGTACCAAAATACTGGTACCACCGGCCCATGGAAAGAGTTCCGCATTAGTAATAGTTTTTGTCCATTGCACCGCACCGGTAACTCCATCCAGCTTTCTTAATTTTATATGGTGGTTTGCTCCATTGATAATTTCATTGGAAAAATAATATCCGTAAGCGGCCGACAACTTCTGTGCAGAACTTTCATCGGAAACTTCAGTGAACTGCTTCTCAAAAAGCAAGGTGCCCGCGGGTGAATATTTTAAAACAAACGTTTTGTCATAGGTACCGGCCGGCGCAGAAACAGTTGCTTTTTTTCCGCATACAATGACATTACCTGCCGTATCCGTGACAATGCTCATGGGTTTGGTTCTGTTACCTGAGGTGTATTTGGTTTTTTTCCAAACCAGCCCTCCTGTTGCATTGTATTTGGCAATGGCGATTCCGTTGCACAAGTAAGCCCCGCATTGCGCCACCGCAGTTCTGCCGGCAAGAACGGTATTTCCGGCGGAGTCGGTAACCGTTGCAATAATTCTGTTGATTCCGGCGGTTATAATATCCCACTGAATACCGCCCGATGTGTCAACAGCAATGAGGTGCGATGTGGTTGTTGTGGTATTGTATCCCAATATCCCCCCCATAGGCCATTCATCACCGGTATTATAGGGATATCCGCCAAGGCCCCAAAGTTCAGCCGGAGAATCTGAAATTTTCACGGCAGGGGATAAAGCCACATTCCATTGCAAATTTCCGGCTGAATCATATTTGGAAATGTACCCTTGTATGGAATCGCCAGTGGCATTAATTGTTTCATTGCTGGTGGTATATATCCATTCCCCCATGACATCCTTATGATAATGAAATGAAACAGGATGTGACGGGAAGGCGCCTCCCGACAAGGATTGGGTGTGCGACCATTTTTTGTTGAGCTGTGCGTGAGCATTCAATACGAGTGCTATGGCTGCAATCAGGAAAGAAAGTTTTTTCATAATGCTTTTGTCTTTAGGTTTGGGTATTTTGTCTGGATTTTTTAACTGATGGTTGAGGTCAAAAGCCGGAATTCTTCCATCTGACCCAGGCTTTTTTAACTTTTAACTTTTGCTTTTAAGTCCTCACTCCACCACCAGCTTTTTCACTTCCCTCATTCCATTCTGCTCAAACACCAGTTGATAAATTCCTTTTGAGAGTTTTTCAATATTCAGTTCTATACTGTTTTCGCCAGACTGTGATGTGCTTTTTAGTTGCAACACATTTCTGCCTGAAATGTCCAGCAAATGGAATTCATATCTTATTGCTTTTAAACTGGTGAAAGAAACATGCAACTTGGAAGTAGCTGGGTTTGGATAAAAGGCCAGGTTGTTATTCCATGACACCGTTTCTTGCATTGATTCCCCCAGCCTTGCATTACTTCCGCATGAAACGATGCTTTGGTTGCATATATAATCTGAATTATAATTTACGGCAATGCTTCTTAATTTTGTTTTTATTTTTTTGGTGTAGGTGGTATCTTCACTGACGCCATAGGTAGTATAAACAGGCACCTGAAGTACAAATGAATCACTCGGGCAGTATTCGTTACAGGTAGCACCGTTGAAATAAATACGCGATATGTATGCATCGGTTTTCCCGATGGCTGTTGCATCGGTAATTCCCGAAAAAATGCGGATCCCTGCCGAATAGTCTGTGGTATCGGAATAGTCAATGGCTGCGGTTTGGTTCAAACCCACATCATTATAATTATAAAGTGCGGAGGGTGTGCAGGTGAGGTCGGTTTTCACCACGATTACTCCGCTACCGCCTGCTGCGCTGGCGCGTGTTCCTGTAAAATATAAGTTGCCTCCCACAGAGGTATTCGGCCTTTCCAGCGCATCATAAGCTGTTGTATTATAGTTGCCACCGGTAATTCCGTTAACAGCGGTCAATGTCTTATGAACATATACACTTCCTAACGTATTTGCCCGTCCCATAAACATGGATTGCAGGCCATTGCCACTCACAATGCCTCCGACAAGATACTCACCCGAAATCATTGGCTTAATAACCGTATATTGATCATCGGTGGCATACTGGTAAGCTGTTGCGCCGATAAAGTTGCCTGTTGAAGCGTCAACCGATACGATTAAACCATCATCACCTGTACCGGTCTGGGGGTCGTTAATAAGCCCGGCAATGAAAAGTGTTCCTCCATCAGGACTTTGGCAAATGCTGTTACCGACAACCTTTGACTGATATGCCGATCCGGAAATATTTAAACGGTAGGTATTAGCCCAGGTGATGCTTCCGGTATTGCTAAATTTCATTACAATCAGGTTGGTATTGTTTGTAAGCACAGAAGCTCCGCAGGCGTAATATGTATTCGATGCATTATTGGCAGCAATCACACAATTAAGCACGTCGGAGCCACTGCGGAAATCAATTTTATATTGCATATTCACCGTTCCTGAATTGCTGATCCTGCTGATCAAGGCATCGGCTCCACCCTTGGCAACGGTTCCGGTTAACCCGTTGGTTGAAACCCTGCCTACGGCAACATATCCTCCGTTTGTTGAATAACCGTTTGCACATACCGATGTGGCCTTGCTGTTGTACCATTTATTCGTCAAAGAATCTGCATCGTTTTTAAAAGCAAAACCCTTGTTAACATAAACAGTGTTTCCATTGCGGCTGGTGCGTATAAACCGCACTTCATCATACTTGGTAAGTCCGGCCGAATCTGTATAGGAAAGATGGGCCACTCCCACTCCGACATTGTAAAATGAAGTATCATTACCATTACTATTATGCCGGGTGCAAACTCCATCATAGAGGTAATGCTGCTTTGACGGGCTGGCCGATGATCCAAACCATCGTTGAAAATACTGTGCATTCAGCTTAACAGAGTAAACCAATGCCGCTGTCAGGATAATTGCTGTTTTCATGTTGTT
The DNA here is from genome assembly GCA_964458125.1 of uncultured Flavobacteriaceae bacterium. Classification (GTDB taxonomy): domain Bacteria; phylum Bacteroidota; class Bacteroidia; order AKYH767-A; family OLB10; genus CAYWHE01. Next base: position 7,193 of record CAYWHE010000110.1, read on the forward strand.
TTGATTTTATTGGAATATTTCTTTAATTAATTAATATTTAATAAACCGGGATACGCGGGTTGAATTACCTGAACTGACCCTCAGCAGGTATATTCCCGGAGAAAGTTTTTCTATATCCAAAGTGGTTTCAGGATTTCCGGTTGCGGTGATTGATTTTTTTCTGATCAGCACCTTACCGGGGATGTCCATAATTTCGATGGTTTCCGTCGAGCCCGGATGATCGGACCGGATGGTTATCCGGTTATTGGCTGGGTTGGGATAAATAGTGATTGGTGGTTTGGAATCATATTCATTTATTTCAAGTGATGTGCACAGGGTATGCATTAAAAATCCACTGGTAATGGCTGAAGGCGGTATGGCAACCGTAAAAGTCTGCGGTGAAGCCTGCGGAAATATATTAACAGAAACTGGAGATGCAGAGAAATTTGTGGCGGTTGCAGGGGTGCTTTCATTACAGTCGCTGGTTCCGGCGCTATCCATTTTTACAAGGTATAAACGCTGCTGTAATGTATTGACGATGCTGGCTTCATATCCAACGGAAATATACCCTCCATCATTGGTTGGCTGAATTCCAGAACCCTCATCAAAAAGGGGACCGCCAAATGACTTTGACCATTGCAGGAAACCAAGCGAGTCGGCTTTTACCACATAGACATCGGTTGGACCTGCAATCTGGGTTCGTGAAACCCCATTAATAATATACCCGCCATCGCTGGTGAGCGACAAGCTCTTTGCTGTTTCATTATCCGAAGCGGTGCCGTATGTACGAAACCATAGCACATTGCCGGCGGAGTCGGTTTTAATCACATAATAATCGTAATATAAATTAAACGTGCTGTCTGTTGTGCCGGCTATTAAATATCCCTTATCAGGAGTTTGAATCAGTGAACGAGCTTCATCATAAACTTCCGTGCCAAGCCGTTTTTCCCATTCGGCATTTCCTGCAGCATCTGCCTTTATGAGATAAAAATCGGTGTTGCTTGTTAATGAATTGGTGGTTCTTCCTGCAATAATATATCCCCCGTTATAGCATTGCCTGACTGAATACCCTGCGTCAAACCCCCCTCCTCCAAAAGACTTTACCCAGGATGTATCGCCTGCTGAATTTGTTTTAATCAACAGTACATCTGACGTGTCTGTGCCGCTGAAATTTGCCTGTCCCGTAATGATATATCCGCTGTCGGCGGTTTGCTGTATATCATAGCCGACAGCGCTCATTGCCCCGCCAAAGGTTCGTGTCCAGAGCGTGTCTCCAACAGAATCAGTCCTTACAAGATAAACGTCTGACAAGCCTGAAACAGAGTTGGTACAGTAGCCTGTGATGATAAAGCCTCCGTCATTGGCAGGCTCTATGGCATTAGCTCCTTCAATACCAATACCTCCATAAGTTTTTGCCCAAAGCGCGTCACCATTAATATTTATTTTAAGCAAATATGCGTCCTTGTCGCTTCCTGCAGCAATATCAGTCGCTCCAGTGATGACAAACCCGCCGTCACCTGTTTGAATGACGTCCGTACCGAATGTGCCGTCAGTTACCGCAGGTACATCATATGACTTTTGAAACGTGATTTGTGCAAACAGGCTGATGTTTGCAGATATCAGTAGTATCAAAAGCCGAAAATGCTTTCCCATTCTGATAAATGTTAACGCTGTTGATACGTAAACAGGACCGGAAATATGGCCTGCTTTTCGCTGTGCCATGGTTGCATCTGAAGTTATCATTTCAACGTGTTGTTTTAAATGAGATAGTTATAAAAGAGTGCGATGATCATGTTTACGGACCGGGATAAGCATTTCATGGAACAAGCCTCCGGTAAATATACCTGTACCTGCCATGCCATTCAATTACCCCTTTCGGGTATTTTATCAGTACCCCTTTTAAGTTATAATTTTTTCCTCTGCCTGTTCATGATATAATGAATCAGCGATGCCGTATTCCTCTGTCCCAGTTTTTTCAATATCCTTTTGCGGTGTGTGGCTGCGGTTTCCCGGCTGATGTGAAGTTTTTCCGCAATCTCACGGGTTGAATTTCCGTTTGAAATCAGCAATGCGATCTCCATTTCCCTCCGGGTAAGCATTTCCTTAAAAGCATTCAGACGGAGACGCTGATTGCTCTCCGTGATCTCGGTAAGAATGGCCCTGGACAGCCTGGTGGTGATATGCTGCTGGCCGGCGCAGATACTGGTCATGGCATTTTTTATTTCAATCACCGTTGCATCGGGTTGCAGCAATGCAAAGATTTCCTCTCCGAGTATGCCGGATAAATGATCCTGGTCTCTGATGACGATCATGGCAATGATTTTATTCTGCTCATTTAAGGGCATTCTTCCTCCGGATTGAACTGTAAAAGTAGGCGGAAGCCAACCCTCCGTCAATCGTCAATAGTGTTGATTTGTAAAAGTGGCTGATCCGGAAAAGGCAAACAGTTCCGGTCCTGTCCTTTTTAGTCTAAAACAGTCCCTGGCGAAGGGCTTTTGAAACGGCTTCTGTCATGCTGCAGACATGAAGCTTTTCATAAATGTTGCGCATGTGGGTTCTCACGGTGGCGTAACTGATACACAACTCATCACAGATAATCTTATAGGGCTTTCCGTCCACGAGGCATTTGAGCACTTCCTTCTCCCGTTTGCTGAGCTGGTAGTCTTCCCCGCTGGGCAGGTTTCTGACGGCATGAGCCTGGAAAAGCTGAAGCACCCGTGAGGCGATAGAAGGAGACATGGGCGCACCGCCCTGGCCGGCCTCCGTAATGGCATCCAACATGGCCGCCGGGGGCGTGTTCTTTAAAATATACCCTGATGCACCTGCCATAATGGATTCAAAAATCCTGTCGTCATCGTCAAAAACCGTTTGCATCAGAATTTTAATTTCGGGAAAATGTTTCTTTACCTGTTTCATCCCCTCAATGCCGTTGATTCCGGGCATCTCAATATCCATGAGGATGATATCGGGCGGATCGCTGGAAAGTTTCTTCAGGATATCTTCGCAGCTTTCATAGGAACCCGTGCGTTCAAAGCCCGGCGTTCCTTCAATGAGCATGCTCATTGCCCGGTTTAGTTTTATGTTATCTTCAAAAATGGCTACCCTGATTGGCATGGCTGAAATGGTTCACAAATGTGTATGATGATTTTCATAGATACAATCATCACTTCTGATGATTTTCCGGAAATTCTTCATGAGAGGAAGTTCAAACGGAGCTCCGTTCCGCTTCCTGGTGCAGCGTTAACATGGAGGGTTCCTTTTACCTGGGATGCCCGGTACCGCATATTGTTTAAACCGTTTATGTGCTGGAGTTTATTTTCATCAAACCCGGACCCGTCATCCCGTATTATTAAATTAATCTCTCCTTTATTTGCGCTCAGCTGAATCACTGCATGTCTTGCATTTGAATATTTTGCCATATTATTGATGCCTTCTTTAAATATGAGGAAAAGGCTGCGCCTCTTTTCCATGCCGAGTTGAAGGTTTTCAAGTTCAGGATCGAAGAGATATTCCGGATTAATTTTTTTTCCGCCCAGTATGGTATTCGCATAGTGCTTCATCCTGAGGAGTACCCTTTTCATCGAATCATTACGAGGATCAATCGCCCATACGATGTCACTCATGCTTTCAATCATGGTCCTGGAGTCTGAGCCGATCTGATCAACCATTTCCTTAACTTTTCCATAGTTTTTTTGTTCCGCCTGCTGCCGGATCACTTCACTATATACGGAAAAACTGCTCAGGGTAGCTCCAATGTCATCATGCAGATCGGCGCTGATACGGAGACGCTCAGCGAGTTGCTTTTCTTTTTGCCTGATACGGAACCTGCTGAACAGGACCACACCCAGGATTAAGAATAGAAATACCGCACCGAGAATGGAATTTCTCATCAGCTTCTGACGGCGTATCTGTGAAGCGGCAATCTCATTGTCCTTATTCAGCAAACGGATCCTGGCTTCCTTAATTTCTGATTCATACTTCTTTTCCAATTCAGCCGTTTGCTTCAGGACGGATTCGTTGAGCACGGAATCTTTAATATCCGTATAAAGCTTATAATAATTCAGCGCGGATTCAGGATATCCGGCCTTTTCGCAGGCCGTGCTCAGGAGCTTGTAATTTTCATACAACTCCTTTAATGTCCCAAGGCTGCCGGTTATGCTGGCCGCTTTTTTAAAATAGTAAATGGACTTTTCATACTCCTTTGTCTGAAACGAAATTTTACCCAAGCCTGAATAGCAGTTCGCACTCAGGAGAAGGTTCCGGGATGATTCGTTGAAGCGCAACGCCTGTTCGAAATGCCTGCGGGATGAATCACCCGGGCCGTTGAATTCCAGGAATAAACCCGCAAGCTGGTAATGGGAATCTGCCATTCCGCTCCGGCTTCCCAAAGACTCTCTTATCCGAAGACTTTTTAAAAACATTTCCATTGCCTTCACATAGTTTTTTTCCTGCTGGTACACGATCCCCATTTTCCCGTACAATACCGCGAGCCCGTCTCTGGTGCCGGATGGTTCAAGTATGGAGCGTGATTTATTCAGAAATTCCATTGCCCGCAGTGTGTCATGCCGGAAAATATAATAATCACCAATCAGGGAACAAATGCTGGCCAACTCAATGGGCTTACCATGCTTCTCCAATAGGTGCCATGCCTGAATGTAAAAGCCCAGTGCATTCGGATAATCGGCCTGCTTCATATGGATGTTCCCCAGGTTCTCATATAATATGCCCAGGGTGCGGAATTGCTTTTCTGCACCAGCCCTTGCAATTCCTTTCCTGTAATATTCGGATGCTTTGAAATAATCGGCTGATTGTGCGAACAAATAACCGAGGTTACTGTAAAAACGAATCTCCTCTTCAATTTCATGGTTTTCCAAAGCCTTCCGTAAACCCAGATTAAAATAATGAATAGCCCGCTCCGGATTTCCGAGGTTCAGGTACAGTGCTCCGTAACTGTTATAAGTAGTGGACCACCGGATATTCCGTTCCAGTTGAAATTTTTCCGCCGTTTTAACTATTTCAAGAGCCTCTTTAAACCGGCTTTGACTGCTCCGGGATAAATACATTATATGGTAACACCTGAGGATCATGAGGCCGGTTTCCGCCTTTCGCTGCTTGGTGCCGTCGCTTTCAATTTCAAGCAGCGTACGTAACGCTTCCTGAATCAATTCTTCACCCCGCCGGTAATCACCCAGTTCAATAAACATAGCTCCCATATGGGTTCTGCATTCCGCCTCATGAAAACGAGATCCCGTCCGTTTAAATACTACCAGGGCCTCATTCAGGTATGACTCTGCCCGTACATAGTTTTTCTTTCTAAGATTTGCAACGCCCAGGGCCATGCCGGCAATCGCTTTCATGCGTGGGCTGGAAGGCTTATCTGAAAGGCGTTCCGCCACTGAGGCGTAATACATCCCCGAATCAGGCATGGATCTTCCATACGCCTTTGACAATTCAAAAAGCAAAAAAATCCTGCCGGTATCGGTTCCAGTAAGGCTTAATTCACGCTGAAGGCTGTCAATGAGGTGACGTTGTCCGAAACAATTAATGGACAAGAGAATAAAAACAAAGTAAAAAACCCGGGCAGGATTTCTCATTTGGGTATAATAAACCAACCGAAATATAATAATAAACGGGTTATCACAACAACTTTATTCGTGACCTTTCCATTTTAAAAACCCGGTGTATAAACATTGATAGTTGAACCATCCCGCCGGAGGAGCATGGTAAAACAACCTGTTGCCAGTTGAGGAGTTTGGCTCCGGGAATTACCGTGGGGATAATGCCCGTGATTATTGCCATCCATCAAGGGTATGAACCCCAGGGCATGCAGCGGGGTTTTGAACCGATCCCGATACGTTTCGCCATAGGGATTCATTCGACTAAGACTTTCACTTCGGACTTTGTCCTTGTAAAAGTCAAGTCGAATTGAAAAATTCCGATGCCAGCATCGGGGTGTTGAACCGATCCCGTCTCGCCTCAGGCGAGACGGGATTCATTCGACTAAGACTTTCACTTCGGACTTTGTCCTTGTAAAAGTCAAGTCGAATTGAAAAATTCCG
>CAYWHE010000111.1:0-13129 GCA_964458125.1 uncultured Flavobacteriaceae bacterium
AGGTATTAGAGACTCTGAAACACCATTCGGTATGGCAATAATGATTTCATCTCCGATTGCATCGTTTGTGAGGACACAAACGATGGCGAAAAACCAGATTCAATCCGTGCCTGTCTCGCCTCAGGCGAGGGTTCAGACATTTTCGCCTGATATTGGCCAGAGCCCTTCCTTTGCCGGCGGCAGCAGCTATGCCGGATTTTTTATTAACGATACCGTAGCAGCATCGGTTATATGAAACGTTTCAGGTGAAACTGTGTACAGGCACAGTACGCGCATCATAGGTAACGCTGTGGTATCCGGAATAACTTTTTTTAATGGCTTCCGGTTATTCCCAAACTGTCTACCTTTGCATTTAGACACTCATGAACGGAACTATCCTTTTGCTCGATAATTACGATTCCTTTACCTATAACCTGTTGCATTATGTGGAGGAAGTGAGCGGGAGAGCGGTAACGGTTTGCCGGAACGATGAAATCACCGTGGAGCAGGCGGCCGGTTACAGCGACATCCTGCTTTCTCCGGGACCGGGCCTGCCAGCTGATGCAGGTATACTGATCCCGCTTATCAGGGAACTCTCCCCCGCAAAAAAAATTCTGGGAGTATGCATGGGCATGCAGGGCATGGCTTTGGCTTTTGGCGGTGAACTTCGCCGGCTCAGCCGGGTATGGCATGGAGTGGGCAGAAGGGTGGATGTAAGCGATCCACCCGACTGCCTGTTCACGGGCCTGGAGCCTTCGTTTATAGCCGGGCGTTATCATTCCTGGGTGGTGGATAAAAAGACACTTCCCGGTTGTTTCCGGGTGACGGCCACCGATGAGGAAGGCGAGGTGATGGCCATACGACACCGTCAATACAATTGCTGTGGCGTGCAGTTCCATCCCGAATCCATCCTCACGCCCGGCGGCAGGCAAATCATCCGGAACTGGCTGAACGAAACCCCGGCTTAACGGGCATGCTGCACCACCACTTTTTTAACCTGTATGTTTCCCTGTCCGGGTACCACCTTCAAAAAATACATGCCGGCCGGTAAATTACCCGTCGGAATTTGCATGGACCCCCGGGTATGGAAGGCGGAAAATACGGTTTCTCCGGTGAGGTTGTTCAGTTGCAGGAAAGCAGCCTGCCGGTCTTTGCCTTCCAGCCTGATCATCATATTATCATCGGCCGGGTTCGGGTAAACGGACAGGATGTTTTCCGGGGCTGTAGCCATACCCGTACCGGATGACGGTTGATGCACATATAGCGTAATGCCTCCTGCATAATTGCCGGTGAGCAAATCGTTCAGACCGTCATTGTTCACGTCACCGATGGCCAGCGTCAGCCGGGCCGGATCTTTGATGTCCCCGTAAACCGAATCGGACAGGTGAAATGATCCGTTCAGGTTGTTGCTGATGCTGTCGTATGAAAAGACCGTTCCGCGGGCCGAGCCGACCAGCAGGCGCCAGGTACCTGCCGAATCAACCAGTTGCGGGAAACTGAAACCATTGACATTATTCGGATACTGGGCCACATCCACGCCTCCGAAAGTACCGGTGATAAGGGAAAATACCGGGTTGGCCGATGTACCCGTGTTCTCATAATAAAATACTTTTCCCGCCTGGTTGCCGGCGATCAGATCCGGCAAACCGTCCTGGTTGACGTCCACCAATTGTGGCGTGCAGTAATTGCCCACATCCATGTTCTGGTAATTCGGTGCATTGAACTGGAAATTGGCAACAGGACCGGTGGCGATATTTTCAAAATAGATGATAGAACCGTCTTCCTGTCCCACCAGCATATCCTGGTCGTTATCCCCGTCCAGGTCCCCGAATGTTGGTGAGATGGCGCTCAGGTAATAGTTGCCCAGTGTGGCGTAATCGGTGGTCATCAGTTCATACGAGGGGTTGGTGGCGTTTCCGTTGTTCCTGAACCAGGCCAGCCTGGAAGAATAAAATCCCCAGGGGGTGAAGTAACCGTAGTTGCCGAGCATGATGTCCTGCAGGCTGTCGCCGTCGGCATCAAAAAAACTGACGTTGGCACCTGCACCCACTTCAATCATTTCATCGGTAAAGAGGTTATTCTTGAGGTGCACAAAATTGGAACTGTCCGTGCTGCCGATATTTTTATAAAACCATACGTTGTTGATATTTTCGGAATTGCTGGCCGTACAGGGGGCCACCACCAGGTCCCGCACGCTGTCGTTATCCACGTCAAAATAATGGGCATGCGGAAAGGTGATCAGTTCAACGGCATCGTTATACGAAGGAAAGAGGCTGTCGTAGGAAACCATCAGGGCGCTGTCGGGGGTTCCACCGTTTTCCAGGTAAAGCAGGTTGTTGCCCAGGATATCCCCGTTTACCAGGTCCATCAGGCTGTCTCCGTTCCAGTTGGCGGCCAGCAGGCAGGAACCGGAATGCCGGGATTTCAATAGTCCGGTAAAATCAGCTCTATCCTGCTTTTCATTACCCTGGTCAGGCGTTCCGGCTGGCCGGCAGACATTTAACAGGGCGGTATTGCTGAATGGACTGAATCCGAAATGCCCCCAGCACATGACAGGGTCAATAAAAAAACTGTCCAGGCCGCAGGTACCCAGGTTCTGCATGGCCGAATTGCGGTGGAACTCAACGAAGTTTCCCGAAGCCGATACGGTCAGTACATCGAGGTCACCGTCACCGTCTACATCTTCAATGGCCGGTAAGTTGACCGGCGAAACAAAAATGTTCCCGTTGAAGAAAAGGCTGTATTGAGTGTGCAACAGGGAATCTGCAAGGGAAAAACTCAGCCCGTTTCCGGGTGTGTAATCATTATGATAAATCATGATACCACCCTGCTCGCTGTAACAGAAAATGTCCGGGTTGTCATCGCAGTCGTAATCCGCCAGCAGGGCCCAGTCTTTCATGTCGGGAAAATGACGGATATACTGCGGAGTATAAGTGTAATCAAATTGCCCGTAGGTGCCCTGATTGCGGTAAGTGGTGATGCGGTTGCCGTCCTTGTCGAACACAAACAAGTCCAGGATTCCATCCTTATCCAGGTCGATTTCCGAAAAAATGGGTGTGTTCAGTCCCCCGGCCCAGGCCAGTTTGAGCGGCACACCAAAAGCCGACACAGGGATGGACAGGTCGGGCTGGTAGTTCCCCTGGGAAAGCAAGAGGCAGGGGAAGAATATTCCGGGAAGAAACAGGGAAAGTATTTTGCAGGGCATGGTGAGCTGTTTTGGTTAAGAATTCTTTTACGTAAAGTCAGGTAATAGGTTTTGGTCAGAATTTTCATATTTCCCGGGATTTTCTCCGGGCCACGTCAGGGATGCCTGAATTCAGAAATCAGTTGGTGATTTCCTCCAATGCGCTTTTCAGTTCCCGGAAAGCCTGATGATTTTGTTGTTCGGCGGCCAGCTTCATGCCGGCGCCATAAACGGCTGCCGCTGCCTGATGGTTGTTTTCTGCTTCCAGGCACTTGCCCAACTGGTAATAGGTAGCCAGGTAAGAAGGAAATTGATTCAATACCCATTGCAGCTTGTCTGTTCCTTCCCTGGCTTGATGATTATTCAGCATTTCAAGCGCAAGGGCATAGTGCAGGAAGGGGTCGGAAGCATCCTCTTCCAGGTATTCTTCCAGTTGCTGTTGACGCGGGGTTTTCATATCACTTATTTTACGGAAGCGAAGGTTTAGGCACCAGATTGCGGTGATTCCGGATTCCGGATTTCCTTTGCGATATTAAGTAAAAACCTGTACGTTTGCAACCCGAAAAACAGGTGGAATGATACTTTTTAAAACATTTTGCCGGTCCGTTCAGTTTATGAATAAAACCACTGTCAACTACTTAACCGAATGAAGATTCTTGTTTGCATCAGCCATGTACCGGATACCACCTCAAAGATCAGTTTCTCCGATGATCATAAAACCTTTATCACTGCCGGCCTCCAGTATATCATCAATCCTTATGATGAGATAGCGCTCACCAGGGCCCTTGAACTGACCGAAGGCTCCGGGGGTACCGTCACGGTGATCAACGTGGGCGATGCTTCCACCGAACCCACGATCCGGAAAGCATTGGCCATTGGCGCCTCTGATGCCGTCCGGGTGGATGCGCCACCCCGTGATGCCTATTTCGTGGCGAAACAGATCGCTGCCTATGCCGCTGCAAACCAGTTTGACCTGATTTTAACGGGCCGGGAATCCATCGATTACAACGGATCGCAGGTGGCCGCCATGGTGGGAGAAATGCTCGACATTCCTTCGGTAAGTATCGTTAAATCCCTGGCGGTGGAGGGTGGCAGGGTATTGCTAGAGCGGGAAATCGAAGGAGGCAAGGAGGTGATCAGCGCGTCCATGCCGGTGGTGGCCAGCGCTTCGGAAGGCATGGCCGAGCCGCGTATCCCGAATATGCGAGGCATCATGTCTGCCAGGACAAAGCCCCTGCTGGTTATTGCAGCAACAGAAGTGCCCAGGCTGGCTGAAGTAAAATCTTACGATAAACCAAAACCCCGCGGACAGGTAAACCTCGTGTCTGCGGATGATGTTAATAAACTGGTCGACCTGTTGCATGGGGAAGCCAAAGTTTTCTGATGGATCATGTTGCCATCCTTAACCTGATATTCCTGTTCTAAAAATAAGTTTAATATGTCTGTTTTAGTATATGCCGAACATACCGGCGGGCGGTTTAAAAAGTCAACCTTTGAAGTGCTTTCCTATGGTGCCGAAGTAGCCCGCATGTTGGGTACTTCCTTATCGGCTGTAGTTATCGGTGAGGTCTCCGAAGCTGAGCTGAAATCCCTTTCCGTTTACGGTGCGCAGAAAATATTTCACGCTGGTCATGAAAAACTGAAGTCCTTCGTTAACCAGGCTTATGCCGCTGTGATTTCCGTTGCGGCGAAAGAGGATCAGGCCACCGTTATTGTTTTATCGGCCTCCTTCTCCGGCAAGGGGCTGGCGCCCCGCATCGCGGTGAAACTGGAAGCCGGGCTGGCAGACGGTGCGCTGGCGTTGCCGGATCTGTCGAATGGTTTCACCGTCAGGAAAACGGCCTTCTCAGGAAAGGCATTTGCCGATGTATCCCTGACTTCCGAAACCAAAGTGATTACCTTATTGCCCAATTCGTATAAAATTTCAGAGAACCCTCAGGCCTTTCATCTGGAATCTTTTTCTCCACCGGTTAAAGACAGTGATTTCAATGCCATGGTGAAGGAAATCGTGAGGGCAGCAGACAAGGTATCCCTGCCGGAAGCCGAACTGGTGGTCAGCGCCGGACGAGGCCTGAAAGGACCCGAAAACTGGGGCATGGTGGAAGAGCTGGCTGCTTTGCTCGGTGCCGCCACGGCCTGCTCCAAACCGGTATCGGATGCCCATTGGAGGCCCCATTCCGAACACGTGGGTCAGACCGGGATCTCCATCAGTCCCAACCTCTATATTGCCATCGGTATCTCAGGAGCCATACAGCACCTGGCCGGGGTGAGTTCCTCCAAGGTCATCGTCGTTATTAATAAGGACCCGGAAGCCCCTTTCTTTAAAGCGGCCGATTACGGGATTATTGGTGATGCCTTCGAGGTAGTTCCGAAACTGATTGAAGCGGTTAAAAAATTCAAGTCGGTTACGGCCTGATTTTTTTTATTTGTTTATTAAAATATGTACTTTTGAGTTAAATATCCGTGTATTTTCCCTGATGCCAGAGAACACGTCTAATAACCCCTGTATGCTGACCGGACCTGGAGGTGGAAAAGCGGATGTAACCATCAACACCAAATACTGTATAAGTGCTCCTGTGCGGAACATGCCCCATGGGGAAGCGCGATCAATCTTTTTCTCATGAAAAAAATCAAATTGGAAATTGTGGGACTATCCTTCAGCCAGACGCAGTCGGGCGCTTATGCACTCGTGCTGGGAGAGGAAGTGGGGCAGAGGCGGCTGCCGATCATCATCGGAGGATATGAAGCGCAGGCTATTGCGGTGGAGCTGGAGAACATGACCCCCAGCAGGCCCTTGACCCATGATTTATTTAAGAATTTTGCAGCTGCGTTTAATATTCACATCACTGAAATCATCATTTACAACCTGAAAGAAGGAATATTTTTTGCCAAGCTCATCTGTACCAACGGTGATAAAACCCATGAAATAGATGCCCGTACCTCCGATGCCATTGCCATGGCCGTTCGGTTTAACTGCCCGATTTACACCTACGAATTCATTCTTTCCCAGGCCGGTATCCTGCTCGATGAAAATGCCGGACAGACCAATGAACCGAAAATAATAGAACGGGCCCCGGCTGAAAAGGAAAAGAAAAAAGGAAAGGACTCCAATGAATTTTCCACCCAGACCATTGAAGAATTAAAGGAGAACCTGATGCGCGCCATTGATGAAGAAGCCTATGAACGGGCTTCCAAAATCAGGGATGAGTTATCCAAAAGAAAAAAAACCTGATCCCGGGATTTTCGTCAACAAATAATAAGGTCAGTCAGCCTCCGGGTTGACTGTCTTTTTTTTCGCCATCTCCGTTTTTCTTCTTTATTTTATCCCGTTATAAATTCAATATATGGATCGTTTCTTCGGAATCTTTGGCATTGCCTTTATTTTGGGAATATCCTTCCTGCTTTCCAATAATAAAAAGGCCATTAATTACCAGTTGGTTTTAAAGGGCCTCGGGTTGCAGCTATTGCTGGCTTTTTTTATTCTGAAGTCGGAAACAGGGAGCAGCATTTTCAATTTCATCGCAAAGGTCATCACCAGGGTTCTCGATTTCGCCAATGCCGGGGCTGAATTTGTTTTCGGAGGCCTGGTTAAACGGGAACTGCTGCTACCTGTTTTCGGGGAACGGTATTCCTTCCTGTTCATGTTTAAAATTATGCCCACCATTATTTTTGTGGCTGTCCTGGTCAGCATGGCCTATCATCTGGGCATTATGCAGCGGGTGGTTTCAGTTTTTGCAAAGGGTATGAAATGGATCATGAATGTCAGCGGCAGTGAGGCGCTTTCCAATATATCCAGTGCATTTGTCGGACAGGTGGAAGCGCAAATTCTGATCAAACCCTATATTAAAGGCATGACCCGCTCCGAACTGCTGGCTTCTATGGCCGGCAGCATGGCCTGTATTGCCGGTGGCGTGATGGCCGTTTACATCCAGATGGGTGTGGAGGCCAGGTACCTGCTTGCCGCCAGCATCATGGCCGCACCGGCCGCCCTGGTCATTTCTAAAATCGTTTACCCCGAAACCCAGGAATCGGAAACCAGAGGTATGGTGAAACTGGAAATTAAAAAGACCCACAGCAACCTCATGGATGCCATCTCACATGGTGCCAGTGACGGATTAAGGGTTTCGCTCAATGTGATCGCCATGCTCATCGGGGTAATCGCCCTGATCGCTTTAATTGATTACCTGTTGGGTTCTTCCGGTCGTTTCCTCTGGGCCAATACCAGCCTGGACCTTTCCGTTATCGGTATCAGCCTGAAGGACCTGAGTCTGAAAGAGATCCTGGGCGCCCTCTTTTCCATTTTTGCCTGGGTGATGGGAATTCCATCCCAGGATGTGCATGCCTGCGGACAATTGCTGGGAACCAAGCTGGCCGTAAACGAATTCGTAGCATATACCGATTTTGTCAAACTGAAGGCCGCCATGTCGCCGAAGGCGATTACAATTGTCAGTATTGCCTTGTGCGGATTCGCCAATTTCAGTTCCATCGCCATCCAGGTTGGCGGTATCGGTGAACTGGCTCCCGAACGCAGAAAGGATCTGGCTTCCCTGGGTTTCAGGGCCCTTATCTGCGGAACCCTGGCTTCTTACCTGAGCGCCACCATTGCCGGAATTCTGATGTGATGACAACCCGGTTTTAATGGGTTACCGTTGAACAGGACGGCCTGCGGGTATTGATATCCCTGTGCCAGGTTCATGATATTGATGTAAATTTTCTAACTTCGCTGCTCCATGAAATTAATTTTTTTCCGGATCGGGATTTCCGCCCTGCTGTTGACTTTTGTTTTGCAGCCATGGAGTTTGCAGTTGTTTTACCAGTTGCAGCAAAACAGGGTGAGGGAAATCATGCAGAAACTGATTTCAGACAGTGCCGGTGCAGAATCGATGATCCTGTCAAAGGCGGTTTTCGAGGCCTCCCGCATTGGCAGACACGAATTGCTGATGGAAGGAAGAATGTATGATATTCAGTCAGTCGTTTTCATGGGAAACCAGGTGCATTTAAAGGTAGTGGCTGATCATCAGGAAGATGCCCTGAAAAAGAAAATTTGCCGGGCCGCTGACGCTACCGGCTCAAATGCAGGTTGCAGGATTTTCAGCAGTGTATTTCAGGTTTCGGATTTTATTCAACCCGGCCTGTTTTCGTTGATTCCGGTTGCCCGGGTTATGTTCCGGCTCTTCATACCGGGATGGAATAAGCTGGCTGCAGGGAATTCAGGGGTGCCAGTTCCCCCGCCGGAGATTTTTTGATTTTTTCTTCCTTTCGTGTTCTGCCGGCAGTTTTTTTTGTCCAGGCGGGATGATGTATTCATTCTAAATCAAAAAATCTTAATTATGAAAATGAACAAGATGGTCATGCCTGGAATGGCATGCCTTTATACGAGTATTTGCTTCTCCCAGGGGCAACCCGATTCATCCGGAAATAAGGTGGTAAACCTGGGCGAAGTGGTCATTTCGGTGAACAAGGCCGAAGAGACTAAAAGAACGGTATCCCAGCAGTTCGAAGTACTGACGGCCAGGGATATGGAGCAGATCCAGGCTCAAACCACGGCAGAAGTGGTTTCATCCACAGGTCAGGTATTTGTTCAGAAAAGCCAGATGGGCGGTGGCAGCCCGGTCATCAGGGGATTCGAAGCAAACAGGATCGTGCTGATGATTGACGGGGTCCGGCTGAACAACATCATTTTCCGGGGAGGTCACCTGCAAAATATCATTTCCATGGATAATGCCATCATGGACCGGGCTGAAATCCTGTACGGTCCATCCTCAACCATTTACGGAAGCGATGCCTTGGGTGGTGTCATTCATTTCTATACCCGCAGCCCTCGGTTTAATACCGCTGATAAGGGTACCAACCTGAAAATAAATGCATTTTCCAGGTATGGAAGCGTCAACCATGAATTCACCGGCCATGCCGATGTCAACCTGGGATGGAAAAAACTGGCTTCCCTGACATCCTTCACCTATTCATCTTTTGGTGACCTGAACGGGGGCAGCAACCAGAATCCGTTTTACCAGGGATCCTACGGGGAACGCCCCTATTACGTGGAACGGATTGACGGACGGGATACGCTGGTTAAAAATAAAAACCGGTACAAGCAGGTTCAAAGCGCCTACACCCAATTCGATATCCTGGAGAAACTGGCCTTTAAGCAGAATGAGCATACCACGCACGGACTGAACCTGCAGTTTTCCAGTTCTTCGGATATACCGCGCTACGACAGGCTTACGGATCCGTCAGCCGGTGGCCTGAGGTATGCTGAATGGTATTACGGCCCCCAAAAAAGACTGATGGGCGCCTACGACCTGAACATACGGAATACGAACAGCATCTTCCAGCAGATTCATGCCGGAGTGAATTTCCAGAACCTGGAAGAAAGCAGGCATACCAGGCGTTTTGGCAATGATAATCTTCAGCATCGCACCGAAAAGGTGAATGTGATGGGCGCGAATGCCGATTTTCAGCGAATCTACAGGCATAACAACATCCGTTTCGGACTGGACCTGGAATACAATACGCTGAAATCAACGGCAGAGGAGGAAAACATTTCAACCGGGGCAACGGATAAACTGGATACGCGTTACCCGGACGGAAGCAACAGCATGCTCTATGCAGCCTTATACTTCACGCATACCTGGCAGATCACGGATAAGTTTACCCTGACAGACGGATTACGGGTTGGATACAACACCCTGCATTCCACCTTTGATGACACCTCCTTTTTTCACCTGCCCTATGATGAGGTGAAACAAGGCAACCCCGTTTATTCCGGAAGCATTGGATTGATTCATACGCCTTCTGATGATGTAAAGGTATCCATCCTGCTTTCTTCCGGTTACCGTACCCCTAATGTGGATGATCTTTCAAAGGTATTTGAATCCTCGTCAGGGTCGCTCATCGTTCCGAACGAAGACCTGAAACCCGAACGGACCATCAATACGGAAGGTTCCATCACCAAAATATTCAACGAAAAAACAAGCTGGGATAACACACTATACTATACGCAGTTTATCGATGCCATCTTCACCCAACCCTTTACCTTCAACGGGCAGGATACGGTGATCTATGACGGCACACCCAGCCAGGTGATGGCCAATCAGAACGAAGGAAAAGCTTACCTGTACGGATTCTCTTCCTCCCTGAGGTCGCGTTGTACAGAACACCTGATGGTATCCTTCGGACTGAATTATACTTACGGCAGAATCAAAACCGACAGCAGTGATGCGCCCCTCGATCATATTCCTCCATTCATGATGAACCTGGGACTGAACTATTCCTATAAAAAATTCAGTGCCGATCTCCTGGTCAGGTACAACGGCTGGAAAAAAATCAGGGATTATTACCTCAACGGGGAGGACAATGAGCAATATGCCACACCCGACGGGATGCCTGCCTGGTTTACAGCAAACATGCGGATTTCCTATCAGATTCATAAGCTGATTACCCTGCAGGCCGGCGTGGACAATATCTTTGACACCCAGTACAGGACCTTTGCAAGCGGAATCAATGCTCCCGGCCGGAATATTTTCGCTGCGCTGCGGTTTCATTACTGATTGAAATTTTTATGAGGAATTTTAAAAGGCAGCCCCCGGGGCTGCCTTTTTGCCTGAATGCTCCCGGGCGGCCTGCATTCTTCGCATTTGGATCATGTTATCCTTATATTCCCGTAATCTGTCCCGTCTAATTTTGTAAAAAATTTTTAAAGTAATGAACCCTAAAAGAGCCGTATGGTGCAAAGTATACGGGCACACCAGAAATTATGATGAATCAAAAATGTACATGAATATGGATGGCAACCTGTTTCCCAATGCCGGAACCCCATATTGCGGCCGCTGCGGACGTGTTGAAAAAACAATGCCTTTCCGTCTAAAGAAACGCAACGGCATCCGTTTATTCCAGGAGTCCGGAAGATAGTCAGGAGGTTTCTGACCCGGGTTAAATGGACGGGATCAGCTGTTACCAGGTGCTGAAGGGCTTTTTATCCGGGTCATAAAAAGGAAGAACCAGACATGCATTTTCACACGGCCTGATTACTTTTTATATTTCACCGAACAGCCAATGGCCTTGGTGAAACTGGTGGTGACAGGCTTTCCGGACATCAGATCGGAAATGGCGTTTTCCACGTACTTGTTCTTAACAGCCGTCGGCTCATCCGTATTATCGTCAATGGCCCCGATATATTCCACCACCAGGTCCTGTCCTTTTTTGCTGAGCAGGTATACGTGAGGGGTTTTCATCGCACCGTAGGTTCTGGCGATCTCCTGGGTTTTATCCTGAAGATATACAAACGGGAAATTTTTTTCTTTGGCCCTTTCCACCATGTGTTCATAGGAGTCTTCCGGCACGATACCTTCATCATTCGGGTTAATGGCGATGACGGGATATCCTTGGGGTGCAAATTTTTTGTGCAGGTCAATGATCCTGTCTTCATAGGCAACAGAAAAGGGGCAATGGTTGCAGGTGAAAGTGATGATAAATCCCCTGGCATCTTTCATATCCGAGAGGGAAATCATTTTTCCATCGACATTTTTAAGTTTGAAATCAATGGCTTTGTCGCCGACCTTGTAACCGCTGCCTTCCGGCAACCGGGCGCTGATGAGCAGCAGGACAGGCATCATCAGTATTCCAAAACGGGTTCGTGTTTTCATCATTTGTTGAAGTTGATTATTCTATAATTGATTGGATCAGATTGTTCAGTTCCGGTTCCGAAAAATCCCTTTCATAAAATTTCCGCACCCCGTTCTTATGATTGATGATCAGCGTGGCCGGGATGGAACCTTCCCAGGACTTATCCACCTTGTCGATCCAGGAGTTGTAATCCGGTTCATCCATCATGAACACGGGTGATACGATTTTGTTTCCCTTAACGAAAGGATTCAGCCGGCTTTCCAGTTCACGTTTAAAATCAAGACTCACGAGGATCACTTTCAGTTTCTTGCCTTCAAACCGGTTGACGAGTGCATCAAAATAAGGCAGCTCTTTCACACAGGGCCGGCACCAGGTAGCCCAGAAATTGAAGACATAGGTGGTGTCATCCTGCTTGTCCAGCATTTTTTTCAGGTCCGGATATCGGATAAGCGAAACTGACTGTGCATGGATGGAAACCTGGAACAACAGGAAGCAGGTGGCAGCAAGAATATAATTCCGGATCATGGCTGGTAAAGGTAGAAAATTTCCCCAATATCCTGAACGGCAGCATGACTTTGTCAGTCATTCAAAGGAAACAGGCCTGCGTGGTGAACTGAAATACTTTTGTGAAAGGAGGATTTTTTTCAATTCATACAGCGGGGAGTTGTTTACCTTTGTTCATGCTCAGGAATAACCGGGGAATACCTATTTTTGGAATCTGCTGTTCGCTTGCAAGCCGGAGGATAATTGGGGAAATGAACCGGGATCCGGCGAAAAATAAGACATTTGAAACGGCCTCTTAATTAAAAGTTAAAAATAACCAAGCCGTCAATATTCGCGAAACGGCTGCGTTCTGGTATTGTTTTCATCAAACCTAAACCAACTGCAATGGAAAAATTATCTTACCTGGATCGCCTGAATCACTGGGCAAGGCATTCCGTTACCCTCAAATTATTCTCCATCGGATTCCTGATTTTATTGTTGCTTATTCCTTCCGGTATGATCACCGGCCTGATTTATGAGCGGGAAAGCACACGCGATGAAGCCGTCAGGGAAGTGAGTTCGAAATGGGGCGGGAGCCAGGAGTTGAGCGGCCCGGTCATTTCTGTTCCGTATTCGGTGTACAGCAGGGATAAGGATGGTCAAACCGTTACTTCTACACGGTACGCACATTTCCTTCCCGATCAGCTGGACATCAGTGGCAAAATTCTTCCCGAAAAAAGATACAGGGGAATTTATGTGGTGGTGCTCTATAACGGGAAATTACATGTGGAAGCAGACTTTGGAAAACTGAACCTGGCGGCCCTGCACATTCCCGAAGAAAATTTACGGTTTTCTGAG
>CAYWHE010000112.1:0-12756 GCA_964458125.1 uncultured Flavobacteriaceae bacterium
GTGCAGAAACTGTTCAGTTCCTGTTTGTAATCCGATTGTTCGGCAAGTTTGCTCATCTCGGCGATTTCAATACCAGCCCGTTCGGCTATTTCCGTCAAAAAAGCTCCGGTACCCGCTGCGCATTTGTCATTGAGATAAAAATTTTCGACCAGTCCGTTAAGATCACAACGAATCACCTTGATGTCTTCTCCTCCGATATCCAGGATATTTTTTTCTCCGGGTAAAAATACATTGACTCCTGCAGCCGCACAATTGATCTCCGTCTTCACCAGGTCGGCATCCGGAAAGGTCCTGCGTCCATACCCGGTAGCGCAGGAAGCCACGATGTTAAATTCGGCTTTCACGGCCTGCATGACATGACGAACACCAATGCGGTCGCGGTTGAGGGTTTTCATCGCAGTTTTAAAAACAATCCCTCCGGTCTGATCGATAACGGTGAATTTGGAATACACAGATCCCAGATCAATGCCCAGGTAATAGGCTGCATTTTTATCGCCACCCGTCACCACCACACCCGTTTCCATGCGTCCCGTATTACCGGCGGCAAATTTCTTTCCGATGAGGGAAGTATCGAGTGTTTTCATAAAAGCAGAAGCACTTTTTTGCGACATGGCATTGACGATATTGGTAAAAGCCAGGTTAAGCGGGGTGCGGATGTAATGCTTGCGTCCGTATTCCACAATTTTACCATTGATAAAATCAATTTCTGTCGGACGGTTGTTAATCAGGTCAACCGCCAGGGAAGGAAAATGATCGCCGGCCTTCCGGAGGTAACGCAGGCACTTCCTTATAAACTCATCTTCGAATTTAATTTTTTCGGCTTCGGCCACTTCGATGGCTTCTTCAATCACCTGTTCGATGACTTCCACCGTATCCGGAATTTCCATCGCTTCCCGTATGGTCAGTTTCCCGATGCCGCACAATGCGCTGAGAGAAGCATTAAGAATAGCCTTCTCCCAGACACGTTTGAGCAACTCAAAGGAGGAAACAGCCCCGGTAGTCAGGTTCACCCGGTTCAGCCACTGGCTGATTTCAGCTGCGGTCCCTGCTTTGGAATCATCAACGGATGCAATATAATTCGGGGGGTTAAAAAAGGTAACCTTTACCACATTCGGGGCATTCAGGTTGCCGGCAAAATTGATCACCATCCGGAGGCTCCTTCCCTCCCCAATGCCTTCGGAAAAAATCTGTTCGACATCAATGCCGTTTTGGGCGCTTACAAAGAGAGTGTTGTCAAACTTCAGCGGCAGCAACTGTTCCACGAATGCAGGTGTCTGATACCCTTTCATACAGGCAAACATGATATCCGGGTCAAATGACTTCAACTCACTGATACCGGAATATACCTGGTCAAAAGTTTCCTGTTTCCGCAGGGCCCCTTCCAGCCTGACGCCTTCCTTGCGGATGAGGTTAATTTTAATTTTATCATTATCACATATGGCAACGTTACATCCGGCCTCCTTCAGGTGAACAGCCAGAATCAGTCCGACGGGACCTAAACCTACTATAGCTATGCGTGCAGGCCGTACAGTATCGGTTTCAGGGGTAGTCATACGTGTAGTCTGGATTTGCTTGTTTCCAGCTGCTCAATAAAAGTTTCAATCCGGGTAATGCTCTGTTCTTCCGAGAAAAACCGGAGGTCGCATAAATCACCTTCAATGATCAGGTAAGGAATGCCTGTCTCCTCTTTAAGCCTTTGCGGCAGGCCGAATTTCGCATTTGAATTGTTAAAACAGGTTTTGGTATCGTGAAAAACGATGCCGTCACAGCTGAAATTATGGATCCACGTTTTCAGCATGGCCATCTTGGCTTTCTCACTCCTGTTGATAAAGATGGATGTATAGGCCGAAGCTGTTGAATGAAAAGGATCCTTCTCGTCAAAGGTGTCAAATATCCAACTGTTGCAATACGTGGATGCCACCACTGCAGCGCGGTTATGATTAAACAGATCGGATAACATCCTGTTCCTTCCCCAGATGGGCATGCCGTCCCAGAATAACCGTACCCGTTCCTGCTGAGCGGTTCCGGTCATGTTTTTTTGATACAACTGAATTTCCTCCAGCAAGCTTGCATAATAGTTCCTTGCCGTTTCTGTTCCGCGCAGCACCACGATAGGCCCCATATGAATGGTACCGTCGAAAAAATTTACCGGGGCAGGTGAAACCACAGAAGTTTTCAAAACCTCCTGCCACAACAGGGTGGCTTCCCTGCTCAGCCGGGTCGTTTCACAAAAGGCTTCGTAACTGAATTTTCTTCCGCTGGCCAGTTCCAAAGCCGGAATAATAGCCATCATCTGCTTCACAACCAGTTCGACCTCTGCCTCCGAAACCTCATCAAGGTGACGGGGAGGATGAATACCCAATACCGGGCAATTGAACTGCCGGCCATAAAAACTGAACCAATCCTCCACTTCACGGCACTGGTTGGTACTGTAAACAATCACATCAGGACGTGGAATACTGCTTAAGCCATAATGCTTTTGCAGCGGGGTCTTCCCGGCAAGAAAGGCTCCGATATCGCTGGTCGTATACGAACAAACATGGTTTGAAAATCCCTTTTTTCCCGCTTCAGGTATAAAGTCGGTAGCTGTTCTTGTTGCACCAAGGAGCGCCCCGTGATTTTCCGGAAAATAAACTTCAAATCCGAAGGAACGGAGCAGTTCGGCCGGTCCCACGCTGGTACACCAGGCAATCCGTTTACCGTGATCCTGGAGGGAACGGAAATAATCGCCCATGACCCTTTTAAGCAATACCGGTGTTTTAATCTCGTTCTGGTTCATCCTATTTCAACGGTTCCTCCAATTGTATCACAAAAACTTCCTCATCCACGGGGTTGCCTTCACCATATAGGTTTTCGAGATGGGCCTTGTAAATCCCCAGCACATTTTTCGGCGCCATTTTCATCGAAGGTGTCAGGGTATTGTTTTCAATGCTCAGTTCATCATCAATAATGATGGCTGATTTAATTTTGGAAAATTTCTGGTTAATTCCGCAATTGGCATCGTTCAGACAGCCCTGCAGGCATTTTCCCAGTTCATCAAGGGTTCGGGGGCAAAAGCATCCGTCCAGCGGTGATAATTCATAATCCGGGTTCTCGATCAGACGTTTATTTGGAAATAACAGTGCAACCGGGTATTCCCGTCCGCTCCCTTCAACCAGAGCATAGGAAATGTAATGACATTTATGCTGGATCAGGGCTTCCATTTCTGTCGGGATCACCTTTTCTCCATTTGACAATTTAAATATCCTGTCCTTCCTTGAAATAAGTCTAAGTCCTCCGGAGGTAATTTCACCTACGTCACCGGTCCGGTACCAGCCGTCTTTCGTAAAGGCTTCCCTATTGGCTTCATCATTTTTATAATAACCCTTCATCACGTTCGGTCCCGACACCTGTATTTCCCCATCCGCAGCAATGCGGATCATCACCCCCGGAATGGGCATGCCAACCACACCCGGTTCACGCTTTATGGAAGGGTTGGTAAGCGTGCAGCAGGGCGAAGTCTCCGTCAGTCCCCAACCTTCAAATACGGGGATGTTTCTTTTTTCAAATTCATCGGACAGGTTTTTCGGCAGTGGTGCAGCAGCGGTGAAAACAAACTTCAGTTCGTCATGCAGGAATATCTCCTCCGTTTGCTTGTCCCTTTTACAAAGCTTAAGCAAGGATTCATAAATTTTGGGGACGCTGAAAAATACGGTTGGCTTCACCTGTTTCCATGTTTTCAGTATGCTCTCGGGGTCCTTTCCATAACCCGGCTCCAGGGTCATGACCGCTCCATGGTACAAAGCGGAAAATAATTCGAATATACCACCGAAACTGTGATGCCAGGGCAGGTAGGACAGGAAACGGTCATTCCCGTTTATATTCCATACCTGTTCCAGGGCGGCCTGCTGCGAAAGAATGTTCAGGTGAGTCAGTTGCACGCATTTGGGAACTCCCATGGTTCCCGAGGTATACATATTCAGGCAAATTTCATCGCCTGCTGCATTCGACTTCAGGTGGTGCTGTTCGTTTGATACCAATAATTCCCGGAAGGGTACCAGTCCGGTAAAACGCCCGTCGTGAATGTCTTCGAATACGATAATTTTTTTTAAAGGCAGATCAGTGCCTGTATTCACCAATTGCCTTGACCCGCCCACAGCCAGCCATGCAGCACCGGAATGGCGGATCAGCAAGTCGGCGGTTTCCTTCTTGAAGAAAGCAAAGATGGGAACGGCAATTCCTCCTGAGGCCATAACGGCCAGTTCCAGTTCAAGCATTTCGAGACAGTTGGGAGAAAAAACAACCATCTTATCTCCTTCCCGGAAGCCTTGTTTATAAAGGTTTGCTGACAGCCTGGCGATGTTGCTGAAAAAATCCCGCCAGTTAATTCCAATGAATCCTTCATCAGCCTGGTACTGAAAAACTGTTTTTTCACCATAACGCTGAACATTCTCCATCAGCATGGTGGCGATGTTGGGAAATGTCTTCCCCGGTGTCTGATCTGATTTGAGTATGTTCATGGGATGTTTACGCCTGTTGAATGGGTTTTTTCTCCAATAATTTCAGGTGCCTGTATCCTCCCCACAGGGCGGCACCCAGGGCTCCGGCATAACAGGCATCCGGGTGGGTCAGAATTTCAAATTTCTTCCCGGTTTCGGTCAGTTGTTCATGAATAGCCTGGATCATTCCCTTGTTCAGCGCCATTCCGCCGGTTAATACGATCGGGGATTCCGATTTCAGTGAACTGAGCAATTTGATGATCCGGGAAGCAATGGAAATATGAATACCCTTCATAATATCGGGCGTGGAAATGCCCCGTGAAACCATATTAATGACATCGGTTTCGGCCAGTACGGCACATATACCGGATGAAACTTCCGGGTTGAGGGCCTGCATGGACACCTCACCCACCTCTTCAATGGAAAGACCGAGGTAGCGGGAAATATTTTCCAGGAACTGACCTGAACCGGAAGCGCATTGCCCCGTCATTTTATAGTCCAATACCCTGGCATCCGGTGATATTTTTATGGCCCGCACATACAAGGCGCCCAGGTCAACCACGGTGCGCGCTCCTGGAAACAGGTAACTGGCGCCACGGGCGTGGGTGGTCATTCCGTAAAAATGTCCCCGTTTGCGTCTGACCAGGTCGCCCTCGCCGGTTGAAGCCAGGTAATCGATATCTTCGTATATAAGTCCGTGTTTATTCAGCACCGCCTGCACCATTTCGTCCGCCACCTGGGCCGGATTCCGCTTGCGTATTTTTTCGGTTTGTCTGAATATAATTTCAGGACTCTCCCCGTAATTCATCATGACCAGCTTGATAAAATTGCTGCCTACGTCAATGCCCATTGTCAAAACCGGAACCTGCTTCATATTTTTTATCGTTAATTGGTACTGACTTTTTCCCTTTTTTCAGCGGGAAGCTCTGCACGGGTATTTCTCCTGGCAAACATGGCTCCGCCAAGCGCGCCCATAAAGATGGAATCATGGTGGATGTTAATGGTAATCTGGTCTCCGTAATTCTCCTTTACCAGCTGGGCCAGGTATTTGATAACGGCAGGGTTTCTGGCCACGCCGCCTGTAAACGTAAACTCATTGAATACGCCACCCGACCTGGCTATCAGCGACATGGCCCTGACGATAATAGCTTTGTGAAGTCCGCCGAGAATATCCGCACGTTTTTCTCCAATATTGGTCAGCTCACGCAATTCAGCCCCGGCAAAAACGGTACAGGTCGAACAAATGTTGACTTCCTTTTCAGCCTGCATGGCCAGCGGTCCAAGTTCATTCAGTGAAATGCTGAGTTCATCTGCGATATAACCCAGGTATCTGCCACAACCTGCTGCACAACGGTCATTCATCTGGAAACTGGTTACCAGGCCGTACTTGTCCACCTGTATGGCCTTGGTATCCTGTCCGCCTATATCCAATACCGTCCTTGTTTCAGGGAATACGGCATGGGCTCCGAATGCATGGCAGAGAATTTCCGACCGGATACAATCCTGAGGAAAAGGCAGCAGGGCCCTTCCGTAACCGGTCCCTGTCATGTTGGAAATGGAAAATTCCATCCTGGCCACTTCTTCGATATGCGAACGGAGGGAATCCGTTACCTTCAGGAAATTTCCCTTTAACAGGTTTAGTTCCGCATCAAAATCTACACTCGAATCGCCTGCTGAAGATTCCGGAAGGCTGTCGTATTTTTCACGGAGTATGTCCATGGCCTTCCCGACGAGCGACTCGAAGTCAAACTCAATGACTTCATTTTCGGCCGGGGTGATGCTTTTATCCCATACCGTCATCAGCGGTTCAAAAAGCGATTGATCCAACTGAGCCACCTCCTCATTATATTTTTCTGAAACGATATCACGGAAAAACTGGTTTTTAGAGCCCAGGTTATGATACAGGTAATCCCGTTTGATTTTCGGCCTGAACGACTTCCGGATATGTCGGAGGTGTTCCACCATCTCATTCCGTACAGCCTCCTCCTTAAAATACGTGCTGCACGTATTCAGTAATTTTTCACCCAGGTTATCCAGCCTGATTTTAAATTGCTGGTATTGAAACGCGTTTTCAAGATCAGACAGGTACTTCCTGTATTCGGGTCTTTCAGTCATTTCATTGCGCAACCGGGACTTCAACACGGAAAACCTGGCATTATATACGGCTTCCATCCTGGCAATGTCCGCTGCAACCGAATAGTTTGCCCGCGTATTGGTAATGCCACGGCCAATGATTTCATCTTTTTCATTGATGATAACGGCCTTCGATGTGGTGGAGCCAAGGTCAACTCCGAGGTAATATTTATTCATGATTTGATTCCATTTTCATTTAGTTCTGCTTTGTCCGGGACGTTTAGGCTTCCTGCTCCATTATAATTTTGCGTTGTTCCAGCATCTGGAAATAAGACTCGAGCCTGTTTTTAATATTGGCGTAGCTGAAATAGCGGGGATCAACCAGGTCGCTTTCCACAAATCCAACAGGCACCCCAATCCGTTGCTCAATCTCCCGCATGATCATCAGTTGCCCTGCTGAAAATGAGTTGCAGCTTTTAATGGAATTGATCAGGAAACCATCGGCCTGGTATTCCTTCACATAATTAGCCAGCAGCTCCACCCTCTGGGGAAGATTCATATTGGTATAACAACCCATGCAATACCTGGACAGGCTTTCCAGGGGTGCATCCGGATCATGACGGAAACCCAAATCGTATACACCGCCAACTTTCGTATAGGAAGATGCTACAATAACGGCACCCATATCGTAAAACAACTTCCAGAACTCACGGAAATTCGTCCAGTTGGGCGGGCCTTCCACCACCAGGCGGAATTTCTGCTCCTGCATTTCTCCTTCCGGCGTCACGGGGCCGAGTCCAAGCCTCATCCTTTCCTGAACCTCTTTCCAAAGTTCCTCGTAATAAGCCACCGCTTCGGCTGTCCCCCTGAAAGCGGTAAAAATGGGTCCGATGTAATAAACCCCTGCAAAATAGGCATCTATGGGGCTTGGATGATGTTTGGCGCTCTCCAGCACCTTCACCAGTAAATCCTCCGCTTTGGCGGAATTCCGCATCATGTCGGATAACCTGGCTTCGTCATATTTTTTACCCGACACCTTTTCCATTTTGGGAATGACTTCATCCTTCAACTGCCTGACCATGTAGTCAATCATTTCAGGAGTCATTTTACCATCTTCCTGGTAGGGCGTATGCAGCATGGCGATTTCCACGCCCGGATATAATTTTTCCAGGTTCTCAAACCATTTCATAAAAGTAAAACAGCCGGTATAACTAAGGAGCAACAGGTCGGGGGCCGGTAACTTTTCACCGGTCGGACCGATATTCCCGTTTAGCATCATGCCGATGTCGCACTTGACATAGGTACATACATCCTCCGAAAAGCCTATTTTCTCCGCATCCCGGATAAAAGATGCCGATTTTTTACGCATGCCTGACTGAAGGGCATTAATTTCAGGATGCACCGGCAGCATGTCAAAGGACAGGATCAACTCGGTGAGATTTCCGGGTACAAACGTATACACGACTTTCTTTCCCTGTTCCTTTGCCTTGCTCAGGTCATTGAATAATTTAGCCAGCATCTCCTTTTGGAGCACCATGCTTTTCTCCTTTATCGCTTCTTTTGGATCAACTGCCATGTTCAGAACTCATTTACTGTTTTATAAAACGGGTTGAATTTTAGAAATTCAATGTCAAGCCATTCAACGCCTCAGGTCCATAATTTAATGGAATCGGAAAACGTGCCAGCCTGTTCCTTGATTACCTTAAATTGTCCCGTATTTTCATGATACTGGAAATTAATGTGCGGGATTCCGGCCTCATCACATGCTTTCTGCAATTCAGGGCGGTCGAGCAATGCCGGGTCACAAAAACTGGCTGCCGAAAATATGACACCATCGGCATTTCTGGCCCTGACCAGTTCGGTAAGCCTTTTGCCTTTTGGATTTCCCACATCGTATACAGCTGAAGAGAATGTGGATTTCTTCAGATAGGCCTCGGCAAGCGCTCCCAACGGATCGCTGGAAGAATCATCCACGTCTCCCTGTATCCACCTGGAGCCCAGCATAAAGTCATCATCCACAATGTAACAGCCGG
This sequence comes from uncultured Flavobacteriaceae bacterium, assembly GCA_964458125.1. Classification (GTDB taxonomy): domain Bacteria; phylum Bacteroidota; class Bacteroidia; order AKYH767-A; family OLB10; genus CAYWHE01. The sequence goes on from CAYWHE010000112.1 coordinate 8,585, forward strand.
CCAGTTCTATGGATTTGATTAGGCCGACCGGCGGCTGTTCACAAAATGAACCCGAAATGACCACACGGATATTATCCATGGGTTCTCCCCTTTCATTTGAAATAAATTGAATGACTCGGGAAAGAATTTCATTATGTTCCTCCACCGGAATCACGAGACCGGCTCTCAGAATGTAATAGGTTTCCAAGGCCGAAAGTCGCCAGGGGAATTCCTGGCGGATGGAATATATCTCCTCGATGAGTCTCCTGTTTGTATTGTAGAGGGTGATGGAATGATTCAACTCGCGGATACCAGCCCGGATGCCATTCAGGGCTACCATATCTTCCTGCACCTTTTTCATTTCCTGCTCATAAAACACACCACCAATAAGTGGATTAAAATTCTGAGGGTAATCAAAATACCGCTGAAATTTTCCCTTGCCGGCCAGTTTAAACATGCCGGACAGGTTCCGGATGCAATCACAAATGGCAGGAAAAATAAAACCGTCAACATCCGAGAGGCTGCCATCCAGGGCCAGTTCAATTACTCCACGGGGTATATGACAGATATAGGATTGATAATAGGCGTCACCACGGATGATCTGTTTACGGTCTCCGACACCCATGATGCCAAGCGGCAACCCGCCGGATGCGTGGATAATTTCCCTGGGAAAGTAGATCGGCAGGTAACCCACGATTATGGCATTCCTCGTTCTCTCCTTCCATTTCCTGGCTGCATTAAAATTCAGATCAAATGCCAGCGCGGAACATTTTTGTATCAATTCTTCCAATGATCTCATGGTCAATCGTTCATTAATATACACTGCCTCATAATTGTCAAAACAAGCAAATTTCACAGGGTGATCATATGACGATGCTCATTATCATTTATGAGCATAATCATTCTTAAAATGAATATTAAATTATAATCATATTACCCTTTTTCACGACCGGTAGATTGCAGCAGAAAATCGTCCAGGCGGACATTTCCCTGCAGGTCAGCCGCCAATTTTTATCATGCTCCGGTTCAAAAGCATGTCTGAATCAATCAAATCATAATCCGGAAAAAGTTGTCCACCGGTTTCACGCTTTTTATCCGCCAGGCAGATTCTGATAATTCCTTCAACATCTCCTCCCGAACGCAGGGTTCCAAGCAGGTCAGCCTCACCATTTGAAAACAGACAATTTTTCATTTTTCCATCAGCTGTCAGTCTTAACCGGTTGCATCCGGAACAAAATGGCCGGCTCATGGTGCTGATGGTTGCAAAGGATCCCGCATAACCATTTACCTTATATTTCCGGGCAGTGTCGTGAAGGTCATCCCGGAGTTTGGTCACCGGGTGAAGATGGCTGACCATATCCAGCATGGCTTCAGCAGGAAACACCCTCCTGCTCTCCCACCCGTTCCCTAAAAAAGGCATGAATTCGATAAAGCGGACCTGGATGGGATGATCCTTTGTCAGTGCAACAAAATCCGGAATTTCATGGTGGTTAACATCCTGAATGATCACCGTATTTATTTTCACCTGAATGCTGTTTTCCAGCATAAGCAAAATATTTTTCCAAACGGTGTTCCATTCATCCCGGCCGGTAATTTTACAAAAGGTGAACGGATCAAGTGAGTCCAGGCTGACATTCACCGAACGTATGCGGGCATTCCTGATCACATCCAGGTAATCACCCAGCAGGTAACCATTCGTAGTCAGGGTTAACTCCACCGGGTGGCGTGAAAGTTTATTGATAATTTCCGCGGCATCCTTTCTCACCAATGGTTCTCCGCCGGTCAGCCGGATTTTCCGGATGCCCAGCCGGACAAAGATTCCTGCCAGCATGTCGATCTCATCAGCCGTCATACGCGGAACTCCGGCATAAAAACCCTTCGGAAGATCAACCGGGTTACAATAGCTGCAGCGAAAATTGCATTTCGGTGTAATGGCTATCCGTAAATAGTCATGAATGCGGTTATACGAATCTGTCAACATCATCAATCGGTTCTTCCGGCAAGAAATCAGCCTGTCACCAATCAGTTTTTGAACAGGGTTGGTTTAAACGTCAGCATCAGATAGGCCCAACTGTTAGATTTATCGCTCCTTCCGCCTTTCACCGCCTCCATTGTTTTGGTGGCCAGCATCTGGGAATAGCCGGCCTGCAGCATAACGGCAGTCGTTAACGCATATCCAAACGTCAGGTCGGCTTCAGTACCCAGAACCGCATCCATCTTTTCCTGCTTTCCGGTCTGAATGAATTCTTCCATATCCAATACGCCTGCAGAAGTCAGGAACTCATGCATATCCAGTCCTATCCACCAATCACCGGATTTAAATTTAGCCTTCAGGTATAAATCCGTCAGGCCGACTGAATTGGCAAAATTTCCAACATAGAAATAATCCATGTATCCGTTAAACTTATGACCGGTGCCATATAACGGGTTGAAGGAATGATTGACTTCCAGATAGGATTTATCGGTTTTGGTCTGGCTTTGACCTGAATACCGTTCACCGCCAACTCCAAGATTCAGTGTCTGCAATGGACTATACGAAACATCGGCCCCGATCATAAAAGCCCGCATGACCCTGGCCGATTCATCCCGTCCGGTTTGAAAATAGCCCCGCAAGGAGGCAAACCATTTTGCTTTCCTGAACTCCATATTCGGCCCGAACGTAGAGCTGTAGCGGGTACTCCTGGCTGATGCGGAAGACTGTTGCCCCTTATTGATGGCCATCAGGCTGATGTTGAAATAACTAAATTTAGCGTTCAGCCAGACGAACTGCATGTCGCGGTAATTGTTGCTCAGGTAATAATACGATCCGGTATTGAGCTCCATTGTCTGGTTATGCGCTATTCCGCCATGTGCCGTAAACGTGGAATCACCGTATTTGAGCAGCAGCAAATCATGACTTCTCCCCTGTTGGGTCCAGTTACCGGCACCCAGCAGCCTCTCATCGTCATAATTCAATTCCTGCCGGCCAAGCTGGGCGGAAAAACGCCCGCTGATCTTATATTCCGCCCAGGCCTCATGAATGGATGTCAGCCCGTCTGATTTATTCAGCTGGGGCTGGCTGCCCCATACCCGGATATCCTGCAGGGAAACTCCGGCTTTAAACTTTTCGCCGGCATAATGAAAATTCAGGCGGGTACGCTGTTCGGTAAAAGCGGCCCCGATCTGCCCGGTATCCATTAAGGATTTGTACCCGTTCCGGAATTCAAACCTGGGACGAAGCTCCCCGGTGATGCTTACCTGTGCATATCCCGGCAGGAAAAACATCAGCAGGAAAAAACTCAGCCCCCAACTTTTTATGCAATAAATGTTTTCTGATTTCATGGTAATGACGTTATATTTTTAAACCAAAATATTTTTCCAGCTGGCTGCCCAGATTAGTCCGTTCCCCGGGAGACAGGTATTGATGAGCAAGTGAAAAGACGACCTGGTCCTCCCGGAACAGGTGAAGTCTGATCAGTTCAACCAAAGCATTTCCCTGCTCCACGGCCGTATCAATCAAAATAAGCCTGGACGCCATATCGGTCAGACGGGAAGAGAGACCCATGAGATTAAATACCAGCGTGATCAACTGCATCATTTTAACGTGATCATTTTCCAGCATGTCTACGGCCGTTTCAGGAATCGGAGCAGCGCTTTTTTCACCCTTTTCGATCAGTCTTTCATGCAGGAGGGGGAATAAGATTCGCTCCTCCTTTAAATTATGGAGGACAATCGTTTCATCGAGAAACTGGAAAAAATCACCCAGTTTCCTGTTGATTTCCTTATTGATGCCTTCCTTTCTTACTTCCAGCAGAGCCGTTTCAAATTTTTCGAGTTCGGTCAGGATGAGTTTATGTTCATCAGCCAGGTGCCTGAAAAAAGGTGAAAGTTCATCGTAGGGAACAGGAACCATGCCTGGCGGTTTATAAGCATCGGGAGGATCCATGGGGGAATATTCAGGCTGCCCGTTGGTATCTTTCTCCACATTTCTGAGGATGTAATCAGTTGTTGCAGATACATTTTCCATATTCATCTATTTAGTTTAAAACAATTATCCAAATCCGGCTGCAAAAGAGGTGTCTCATATCCGATAGCTGTATCTCTTAGCTGGGACGTTCACATCCCCTCTTCGTATAGAAGTGCCAGTTCACCAGCGTGGCAATTACCGAAAAAGCAATCAGGCCGTAAAAGAAACTATTCGCATTACCGGTATT
>CAYWHE010000113.1:0-12746 GCA_964458125.1 uncultured Flavobacteriaceae bacterium
TGAACTCGTGCGTAGCACGGTTCATCCCTGAAATAAATAAAGCCCCTCCGGGGGCTTTATTATTATTGGCGGAGAGAGAGGGATTACCTCCGGTGATCCCGTTGATGGTGGGGCTTCAATAAAAACAAAGCCGGTTGCTCTGCAACTTCTTTATTTATTTCAGTAGTTGAACTCGTGCGTAGCACGGTTCATCCCTGAAATAAATAAAGCCCCTCCGGGGGCTTTATTATTATTGGCGGAGAGAGAGGGATTCGAACCCCCGGAGGCTCGCACCTCAACGGTTTTCAAGACCGCCGCAATCGACCACTCTGCCATCTCTCCGGGGGCGAAATTACAATAAATGAGGTTCCTGCAAAAAATATTCACCGGCCGGATTGCTTCGGCCTGAAAAACAGCCGGATAATCTTACCTGAAAATGACCAAGGATGAAATTAAAAACCGTACCTTAGCCTTTATTTTCTTTAGGGCCGAATTTATTTTCCTAACCAAAACCTGTTATCATGAAAAGAATACTGCCACTCACCTTTGCACTGCTTGTATCCTGCAGCCAGTTCACCATGGCCAGGAAACTGAAAGCCATGCTTTCCCATGCCGCCTTTTACGCTCCAGGCAAGGGACCCTACCTGGAAACCTATCTCTCCGTGGCAGGCAATTCAGTGAATTTTGTAAAGAATGCCAAAGGCAAATTCCAGGGCTCTATACAGGTTGGAATGGTGTTTAAACAAAAGGACGTCATCCGTTTTGCCGATAAATACAACCTGCTGAGCCAGGAGGTGGACGATACCAGCCGCATGGAATTCAACTTCCTCGACCAGCAAAGGATTCCGCTGCCGGAAGGGGAATATACCTTTGAACTTTCCATTGCCGATAACACATCCTCCGAAGCGCCTTTTACCAATTCCCAGCCGGTCAGCCTGTCCTTTCCGGCCGACCACGTTAACCTGTCCGGCATACAGTTACTGGAAAGCATTAAAAAAAGTGACGAGAACGGCAGCCTGACCAAAAACGGCTACGACCTGGTTCCCTACGTGAATAATTTTTATCCGCCGGATATGCTTTCCCTGAAGTTTTATGCAGAGGTGTACAACACCCGCAGCATCCTTCAGGATAATCCCTTTCTGGTTTCCTACTACATCGAAGAATATGAATCCGGCATCACCCTCGATAAATACCGGGTTTTTTCCAAACAACAGACGCGGGAGGTAAACGTAGTCATGAGTGAATTGAACATCGCGCTGCTGCCGTCCGGAAATTATAACCTCGTGGTGGAAGTGCGGAACAACAAGAACGAATTGCTGGCCTTTAAGGAAGTGTTCTTCCAGCGCAGCAATAATCTCGTGGTGGAGGCCCCCTTTGATGCCTTCCAGGCCGATGTCGGTAATACCTTTGCGGCCTCCCTGACGGACAGCCTGCGCCTGCGTGAATGCATCCGCTCATTCCGCCCCATTGCCAATTCTGCCGAACAGAATTTTGAGGATTTTCAGTTAAAAAAGGCCAGCCTGCCGACCATGCAGTCGTATGTGTATAAATTCTGGAAGTCCCGGCAGCCGTCCAATCCCGAAGAAGGATTCCGTAGCTATATGGACCAGGTCGAAATGGTCAACAAAGCCTATAAAACTCCCATGTACAAAGGCTATGAAACGGAAAGGGGCAGGGTATACCTGCAGTACGGTCCGCCCAATGAGGTGATCAAAGAAGACCGTGAACCGGATGCCTATCCATATGAGTTATGGCATTATTATAAAATTAAAAACCAGACCAACCGCAAATTCGTCTTTTACAACACCGACCTGGTCACCAATGATTACAGGCTCCTGCATTCCGACATGCCCGGAGAGATAAATGAACCGCAATGGCAGGCCGTTCTGCATAAACGAAGCACTCAAACCCGTGATTATGAAACCACCAAGGTTCGGGAAAACAACTTTGGGGAGCGAAGCGATAATTACGGTGATCATAAGTAAAAAGGAACAGCCTGTTTGGCCTGCCTTTCGCAGTATTATTTGCATCCTGACTGTGCCACCAGGTGCAGGAAGTTATAAACCCTTTTCAACTGTTTAACCGGTGCAGGTTGCTGTTGTCATTTTAAACTGGAACGGTAAAAAGCTGCTGGAACAATTTCTTCCGGGCGTGCTGGCCTGCAGCCGGAATGAGGCCACCGTATATGTGGCCGACAATGCATCCACCGACGATTCTCTGGCTTATGTTCGGGCAAACTTTCCCGAGATCAGGGTGGTGGTGAACCGCGAAAATTATGGTTTCGCCGGCGGGTATAACCGAAGCCTGGATACCATAGAAGCCGACGTTTTCGTGTTACTGAACTCCGATGTGGAGGTTACTCCTGGCTGGATTGGACCCGTGATCCGTTATATGGAAAAGGAACCGGGCATCGGGGCCTGTCAACCCAAAATACTATCCTTCCATCAACGGGATCATTTTGAATACGCCGGTGCCGGCGGTGGTTATATCGACCGGTATGGCTACCCGTTTTGCCGGGGCAGGATTTTCAATCACCTGGAAAAAGATTTAAAGCAATACGATCAGCCGGCCGAGGTGTTCTGGGCCAGTGGCGCCTGCATGTTTGTCCGGTCATCGGTTTTCAGGCAGGTCAACGGCTTTGATGAAACATTTTTTGCGCATATGGAGGAAATCGATTTGTGCTGGAGGATACAGCGGGCGGGTTTTTCCATCCGTTACCAGCCGGCGGCCGTGGTTTACCATGTGGGAGGGGGGACGCTGCCGAAATCAAACCCGGGCAAAACCTATCTTAATTTCCGGAACAACCTGTTGATGCTTCACAAGAACCTGGCTGCCGCACGGTTGTTTCCCGTCATGTTTTACCGCATGCTGCTGGACGGCCTGGCGGGAATAAAGTTCCTGTTCAGCAGCGGACCGGGTGATTTTTTCGCTGTGATCCGTGCTCATGCCTATTTTTACACCCACCTTCGGGCACGCCTGCGCATCCGTCGGCAAACCCGGGCGGTGATATCATCAGGCACGGTAAAGGGAATATATCACGGCAACCTCGTGGTGGAATATTTTATCAGGGGTAAAAAACGGTTCACCGATCTGAATCCTAATCGCATAAGCTGAATGCTATAATCATCCGTATGAAAATAATCTGTGTGGGTCGAAATTACCCGCTTCATGTCCGGGAACTGAAAAACCTGCCCGGCGAAGAACCCTTGATCTTTCTGAAACCGGAAACGGCCCTGCTGACCGGGAGACAGCCTTTCTTTTTGCCTGGGTTCTCCCGTGAGGTTCATTATGAAACGGAACTCGTGCTCAAAATAAACAAGGTCGGAAAAAACATTGCAGAAAAATTCGCGCACAAATATTTTGACGAAATCGGTATAGGCATTGATTTTACGGCACGCGATCTTCAGCAGCAGTTGAAATCAAAGGGCCTGCCCTGGGAACTGGCCAAGGCATTTGACGGATCAGCTCCCGTAGGACATTTCCTCGATAAAAACAACCTGGATGTGAAGGAAGGCATCTCTTTTCATATGAACCAAAACGGACAGGTGAAACAGCGGGGCAACAGCCGCGACATGCAGTTTTCCTTCAACCGGATCATTTCCTTCGTTTCTTCCTTCATCACCCTGAAAAAGGGAGACCTCATCTTTACAGGAACCCCGGAGGGGGTAGGTCAGGTTCAGATCGGTGATAAACTGGAGTGTTTTATCGGAGACGAAAAGCTTTTAACGGTCCAGGTGCGCTGAATGGTTCTATCCTGCTGAAAACGAAGGAATAAAAAATACCGGGAATCGTGGATTTCTTCATAACTATTTGTAAATTTGAGCGTTCTATCATACAGTGAAATTCAATTAAATCCGATACACACATGAAAAAATTATTGTTATTCGCGGCTTTCAGTTTTATTGCTGTTACCGCCACTCTAGCGCAAACAGCCGATCGTGATGCCGCGGGACAGGAACCTGCCAAGGCCGCTATCTCAGCCGACAAGCCTGCTGCTGAAGCCCTTGCACCTGCCGCCGAAACTCCAGCCAAACCGGCCTGCTGCAAGAGCAAAGCCGGCGCCTCTTCCGCCAAAGCCTGTTCTGGTAGCGCATCCAAAGCCTGCTGTTCTTCCCATGGAGCAGGTAAGTCATGCTCACATGACCATGCCGACGCCACGGGTTCAGACAGCAAATCTGATGCAGCAACGCCATCCGGCGCCAAAGAAGAGAAAGCTGAAACGCCGAATAAGTAATCAGTCTTCATTAAGTGAAATCCCACCTGAACAGGGTGGGATTTCTGTTTTTGGGATATTTGTCAGCCTGCAGGACGGTATCCCGCAGTTTTACAGGTACCTGTAAGAAGTGCAGTCCCTTCTGCTTAAAAAAACATTTTTACAGTATGTCCATCAGTTTACTGAGACAACTGATTTCATGGCTTGCTTTCCGGTATTGATGAGACAGTTTTTCAGGGTTGAAAAAAACATGATCCATACCGATGGCGGCAGCTCCTTCCAGGTCTGTTTCGATATTATCTCCGATCATCAGACTTTCCGCCAGGCCTGCACCGCTTTTCGACAAGGCATGATGAAAAATGGCCGGGTCGGGTTTTTTTAAACCTATTTCTTCCGAGATAAAAACATGGGTGAAATAGTCCAGTAAACCCGAACTTTTCAGTTTGGTTCGTTGCACTTCCGGGAATCCGTTGGTGATGATGTGGAGTCCGTAATTTTTCTTCAGGTAGGTAAGCGTTTCATGCGCATAGGGAAACAGCAATCCCTTGTAAGGTGATTTGGTGATATAGGCATCGGCCAGGACCAGAGCCAGTTGTTCATCCTCATGATTCAACAGGGCAAGGGTTTCTGAAAAACGCCCGGTGCGCAAATGTTCCTTTTGAATCTGGTTTTTCCGGTAAAGATCCCATAGTTTTTCATTGACCTTTTCGTATACGGATAAAAATTCATTCATTCCGAATTTATCCAGTTCTTCCAGTTTATAGTGATCATAGAGTTCCTGCAGGGTCTCTTTGGAATTCCGGTTAAAATCCCACAGGGTATGATCCAGGTCGAAAAAGATATGGCGGTATGTTTTCATTCAATCATCTCGTGTTGAAGGGCCTTCACGGAAACCACGTGATAGAGTTCAAAGAGGGATGTCATCAGTGCAGACCAGAACAAAATGGAAATAAACATGAATAAAAATATGCGTTTCCTGTTCTGCACGTAAATATTGGCGACAACGGTGCCAATGGGTATGGAAAGGATTACCGGGGTAAAAAAGGCAAGCCCGGCCAGTCCGTATTTTTTCCAGAGCGCCACGATTTTTCGGTTTCTTTTGGTAAAAACCTTCTTCCTGCGGGCTGCCAGGTCCAGGTAAGAATAACTGACCAATACAGGCTGTTCCACGTCAACGGTGGGTTCTCCGAATATTTCAGCTATTCTTTTTTTACTGGTAAAGAGGTGCCGGATCCAGTGCCAGAAATTAAAGAGATAGGGACTGAAATAGGTGAATACCACTACGCCCAGCATACCTCCGATGACGCTGTACAAAACCGTTTCAAAAACGGTGAATCCGTATTTCTGATCGTAATAGGCAAAAGGAGGCCCGGCAATAAATTTGACGCTGCTGAGCAGGATCACCGCCAGAATTTTCAACAATTCACCCATTCCCGATTATTCCTTGATTCCGTAAGCCAGGTCGCCGGCATCACCAAGACCCGGTACGATGTACGATTTCACGGTCAGTTCTTCGTCAACAGCTGCAACCCAGATGCTGACACCGGTGGGAAGGTGAGCTTTGACGTAATCAATACCCTGTTTGCTGGCAATGGCCGAAACGATATGCGTATGTTTCGGTTTCCCCTTTTCCAGGATTGCTTTATAGGTTAAGACAATGGACTGCCCGGTTGCCAGCATGGGATCGCACAGGATCAGGGTGCGTCCTTGAAGGGAAGGGCTTGATACATATTCCAGCTTGATGTCGAAGGAACCGTCCTTATGATGCCTGCGGTAGGCGGAAATAAATGCATTGTCGGCCCTGTCGAAATAATTGAGCATGCCCTGGTGCAGGGGGAGCCCGGCCCGGAGGATCGTAGCCAGCACCGGTTGCTCTTTCAGTGCCGGAATGTTGGCGATGCCCAGCGGGGTGGTTACTTCCCTGATTTCCCATTCCAGTTTCCGGCTGATCTCCATGGCTGCCACTTCCCCGATGCGTTCCAGGTTCCGCCTGAACCGCTGCCGGTCGGACTGAATTTCCACATCACGCAATTCAGCAAGGAAGATGTTGAGCAGGGAGTTGTCTTTATTTAAAATATGCACCATAAGGAAGTGTTAGTCGGTCGTGATAAGAATTTCAGGATAATTTAGGACTATAAAGGTAAGGATAAGAAAAGTCAAAGAGAAAATTCTCACTTAATTTTCTTGCCTGAAACCAACCGGATGAAAAACATCCCTATTTCAACCAGCGCAGGAACAGGGGCAGGTTGTTTTTGCGAAATGCATAGTATACATGATCGGCTGCACCGAAACCTTTAAAGAACCTGGACAGGGACGGGAGGGAGGAACCCCCGAAATCGAACAAAACCGGCTGTTCACAATGGGAACGGATCATATCATTCATCAGGAAATGCATGGCTCCGCAGTTTTTTCCTTCTTCCGATACTGATCCTTTCAGGTAAATGATGTGGTGGTGGGCCTCCATAAAAAAGGCGGAAGCAAGTTGTTTTCCGTCAGGTGACGAAACCGCCCGGGTGTGACCGTTCCCGTGCCGGAGGCAGGCTTCCATGATGCGCTGCAGTTGACGGTATTCGGTATTGCTGAATTTATGCAGGGCTTTTCCCTTACGCTTTTGAAAATCAGCTGCGATCTGACCTGCCGATACCTGGTCGTGGCAAACCAGGGCTGCTTTTTCGGCTTTTTTGATATTTTTATTGGTGTTGGACGAATATTTTTTCTGTATGGATGTGTAATCCTTGTCCAATAGCATGGCCTGGTATTTTTTTTCAGAGGGCCCCGGCGGTATGCCCGGTGTTTGCTGCTCAAATTCAATGCAAAACTCCTGCAGCCTGAATTTTCCGGGTATCTGGCTGAGAAACGGCCGGGGGTCCCGGAGTTCCTGCCGGGCGGAGCAGGCGTCCAGGGTGCGGGTGAAAAAAGGCTGAAAAATATAGGGAATCCCCAGCCTGGATTTATGCGGCAGCGGGAAAACGCCCTCGTAATCTCCTGCTTTCAGGGCATCCCAGCCCGGGCTGACGATATCGAGGAACCAGGAGTAAAAAAAAACAGCGGCACGGGGGTCGTTATGCACACAACGGTCCCAGCTTTTCCTGTCGAGTTCATCGTGGGTTATATACGAAATTTCGGGGAGCTTCATTCGGCAGGCAGCAGTTGTTTAAATGCGGAAAAGGTTATAAACCGGTGTTTGTCCTTATTGGTTTCCACAAACCGGTCGAGGGTTTCGATGGAATAGGGGGAAAGGGCTTTGGGATGGCTGAGTACGACCAGAAATTGTTTTTCCATGGATGCGAGTTGATCGGTCTGACGTTGAAGCATACTCGCATTATACCCGTCGGCCGTCACCACCTGCCGGGTATACCGGGTCAGAATCCGCCTTTTAAATCCCTTTGAAAGGATGGGCTTCCCATCCCCGAGCGGTTTGTGACGGGACGGGTTCAGGCGACCCAGCAGGTATAGTTTCCAGAAAAACAGGGGGGACACCATCGCCGAACTGATAGGCAGTTCCGTAAAGGGACCCGCTTCCTCCTGAAGCGGATCCGACTCAAAGGTCCAGTAATCCTTGTCCGGACAATTTCGAAAATCATAATAATACGGGGCCGCTTCCGAATGTCCATTCGGGAAGACGGAACTGTCAATGGAAATGCCGGCCTGCCGGAGGATTTTTCCGAGGCGGCTGAAGGGTTGCAGGCACCACCCGCCGGCTCTGAATGTATGCAGGGGCTGGCCGGTAACTTTAAAGAGTGCAGTACTGTAACGCCTGATCAGGGAGGCGATTTCGGTATCCGAAAACTGGTGAAGCCGGTAGCGCCCGGTATTCATGATCCAGTTCCCGTCCCTGTATACGGTATCTTCCCAGTGGGGATGGATGTGCAGCTGCACGTCATGACCATTACCGGCAAGCTGTTTCAGCTGGTCCGTGAGCGCGCGGTAATCCGCCTCCAGTTCAGGGTATTCTGACCGGAGTTGTTCCAGCCTGACCAGGTAACCGCAGTCCGCAAAAAAACTGAGCCCGATCCCGTGTCTTTCCGCCATCCGGGCAAGGGCCTCCGCCGGCCTGAGCATGGATTTCTGTAACGTACCCGTAAACGTACCGAAAAAAAGTTCGTAGTCGAATGTCAGCAGGATCGTCATACGGGCAGTTCTTCCCCGTGCGGGGTGTACATGGTAATTCCATTTTCCCGGTAATGACGGATCATGACCTCGAGCAGGGTCATGGCATCGGTGATGAAAGTGGCAGGTGCTTCTCCGATCATGCCCCTCCGGAGGATACCTTCCTGTTCGAACAGCGGTACCAGTTCATTGGCCCTTCGTTTCCTGGAATACTCCGGGTCATGCACCTTTGTTTTCATTTTCCTGATGGCTCCCCGTTCATCCCGCATTTTAACTTCGTATATCTTACTGTGATACACGGGGTATTTAAAATCAACGGCATCTTCCAGCGTGTGGAGATTGGTACAGGACGTGCTCAATGGCACTCCGATATTTAGAATGCAGGCATGTTTTTCGGCGAGCCTGTAATACGGGGAAAAGCTGTTGTAAGGCGTCAGTTGTCCGAAGTGATCTTTAACGATATAGGAAGCCAGCGGTCCGTTTGCGGTAACGGCGTCGGTGGGATGAAAGCTGCGGAGGCTGCCCGGGCGGGTGCGGAGTTCTTCGGTGACAGCGCCCGCACGGGAGGGGTCATGCAGGATATCAAAGACCGGGTCGGTGTCCAGGTAAATTTTGCTGAAGGTGTTATGTGCAAAAGCAGGCATTACCAGGGTTCCTTCCGGACCGATGGCTTCCAGACAGGCATCCACCACGGTGGCGGCACCGTTTTCCACGTAACCCATTTTACTCAGGCTGCTGTGTACCATGAGCACATCGCCTTTTTTTACCCCGATGTTTCGGAGATCACTGACCAGCCGGTCCCTGCTGATCACACCATGTTTTTTCTTCTGCTGAATCAGTTGCCGCCGTATCATCAAACGCCTGAACTTCCTGCCCAGGTGCGCCAGTGCCGGAAACCACGTTTTAATAAAATCACGGATCATGGCTTTTTTGTTGCGTAGTCCAACATTTGTTCATACACCGGCAGCCAGCCTTTCCATGTTTTATTTTCACTCAGGGATTCATTGTGCCAGAGGCAGATAAAGGTGCCCTCCACGGCCCTCACTTCATCAATGAGGGGAGCGATATGGCTCATGGCTTCTTCCGGGTTCACTTTCATGTAATACCGGAGCGTGGCATCCATCACGGCAAAGGGATGAATCAGCAAGGAGGTGCTTTGTTCGAGGTCCAGGTCGTAAAAGGGAAAAGAAGTACAGATGCTGGCCCGGAATCCGACCATGGAGGCATAGCCCATCGTGTAATCCTCCTTGATGTCGAGGTCAATTAGTTTGCGGTAGGTTCCCGGTAGTCGGAGTTTGAGGAAATGCTGCCTGCTTTTGGTCACCTCCCGTTTCAGGATTCTGTTCAACTTGCTGAGTTCTGACTTCAGGAGATCCGGTTTCCTGTTGGACGCATAGGAAGGGTGTATGCCCACTTCCGAATAATCGGCCAGTGATTTGATGAGGGACTGGAATTTCTTGCTGTCGGCCGGTACATTTTTATCATTTTCGCCATATTCACTGAGCAGCAGAAAGTAAATGCATTTCACTTTTTTCTGCCGGTGCAGGTTCAGCTGGAAGTCGAAGGTATCGAAGGGATCATGCTGCAGGCCGAGCATCACCCGGGCGCGCTCCAGGATGCCTTCAAAATCGAAACTCAGCAGGGACCTCAAAAATGCCCCGAGCGTGCGCATGAGTCCTTTCTCGAGGTAAGCATAGGCATTGTCGATGTCAATGGTGGTGATGAACCGGTACTCCATTTCCCCGAATGTTTCATTGGGATACTTCTGAAGGATGGTTTCTTTCAGTTTTCGAGCCCAGATGTTAATCAGCGGTTTCTGAAGAAAATTCTTCTGGTAGGCCAGGCTTTCCGAAGTCATGTAACGGTCGTGGATGTCGCGGAGGTGAGGGAGATATTCCTCGTAACGGCTGACGAGGTAGAAACTGGCGGCAAAGAGATCAAAGGGAAAAAGGTATTTCGGATGCGTGGCGAAAAAAGCCTTTGTTCCGTTCCAGTCGAAAACCGAAATCTGCTGGTCCTCGATCCCTTTTTCAAACAGGAGACGGTCGGCGTAAAAGAAAAGCTCGTCATCCAGCGGAGTGGTGCTGTAATTGAGCCTGGCTCCGGTATGGCGCCTGTATTCCTGCACGTCTTCGGTCAGTTCGTAAGCGGCCATCAGGATACGCGAAAAGATCAGGTCAAAGGTATACCGGAGCCGGACAGTAACTTTGGGTGTGTACACCAGTATCATCTCGGACGGCTTAAATGACTCAGGATTTTTCCACACATGAACTCGGCAGCTTTTCCATCACCGTAGTATGCGGGATAAGTAAAGTCTGTCCGGGCGCTGAGGGTTTGCCAGGCTTTGAGGATGTGTTCGGGCGAGGCATCGGCCAGCATGTTATTGCCATTTTCCACCAGTTCCACCCATTCGGTTTCGGAACGCAGCACGATGCAGGGCTTTTTAAAAAAGAAGGACTCTTTTTGTACACCGCCGGAATCGGTCATGACGAGCCTGGCATTTTTTTCCAGAGAAATCATGTCGAGAAAGGAAGCGGGGGGAATGATTTTTATCAGCGGGTTGGCCATTATACTTTCGTATACAGCCGGGGTGATGTTGTTCTTGAGGATACCCGAAGTACGGGGATGCAGGGGCAATACAAAGTGAACCTGGCCCTGCCTGCTGATGGAATCAAAAGCGGAGAACAGGGCAGTGAGGCGGGACGGGTTATCGGTGTTGTTATTCCGGTGAACCGTAGCCAGCACGTAGCTTCCGGGCTGCAGTCCCAGGGTGTCCAGGATGCCCGAACGCGCATCGGCGAGGGCAGAGAAATGAAGGCTGTTGTCGTACATCACATCTCCGCAATGGTAAATCTTGGGCCTGTCGGGATTGAACGGAGGCAGCATGTTTTTATCAAAGCCTTCATTGATGAGGTTGTTGAATGCCGCAGCAGTTGGGCAGAACAGCATGCTCGACAAGTGATCGCACACCACCCGGTTGATCTCTTCGGGCATGCTTCTGTTGAATGAGCGCAATCCGGCTTCCACATGAGCAACGGGGATATTCAGTTTGGAGGCGGCAACAGCGGCGGCCAGGGTGGAGTTGGTATCCCCGTAAACGATGACCGCTTGTGGTTGTTCCTTCAACAGGATCGTTTCAATACCCTCCAGCATCTGGGCCGTTTGTTTTCCATGGGTGGCCGAGCCTACTCCAAGGTTATAGTGCGGGGAAGGAATGTGAAGTTCTTCAAAAAACACCTTCGACATGTTTTCATCGTAATGCTGACCGGTGTGTACGATCACCTCCTGCATCCTGTCGGAAAACTTGCCGTTTACTGCCCGGCTGATCGCTGCTGCTTTAATGATTTGAGGACGGGCGCCAATGATGGTGACAGCTTTAAACATAGAAAGTCAGGTATGCGAAACCGTTTGTTGGATCAGGTGTTGTTTTAAAAGTCGCGTAAAGATAGGAAATCCCTGAAAACGGGAAATTCATTTCCCGGGCTCCCGTTACAGGGTGGCGTCGGAAACGGTTTTATGGTCTGACGTATTCAGTCCGTAATTGGCATGTTCCCGGTGAACTCTTTCAACTCCTGCCAGCTTATTCCGGAAAAATGAAACTGGTAAATTAATTTCAACCATACCATGAAGAAAATCGGCAAGTGTAAAACCGCCTTTTTCCTTCAGGACTGAACAGGTGCCCTGCTTAAGCTGAAATTTTAAATTTCATTGCTCAATCGCTGAATGGAAGCTTTATAAATTAAGGAAAAGGTTTCATCTTTCATAAACTCAGCAAGTTCAGGGTTAAATTTTTCAGCCCGTTCGGCCAGGGCCATTATTTTATGTTTATTTTCACTGTTGTCAGGTTCGGATTTCTGCCTGCGGATCACTTCGATAAATTCATCCATCCAATGACCATAACGGATCATAAACTCCTGTTGTTCCGGATTTAATTTCAGGATGGACTCCTTGTCGATGAAACCGCCCAGCGCACTCGTACCCACCAGGGTTGAGCCGGCTGACAGACCCAGAAACTGCAAAAATTTTCTTCGTGTCGACTGATTTTCAGACATAACTTTTCTTTTTTAAAACAGAATTCGCATCATGCATACAATAGTTAAAACAATACAATCTGTCCGACGAAAATATGCATTTTATAATTTTTCATATGGCCTGGTCAGGCTGATTTTCCTCCGGCTCATTCCTGCCCGGGACTTTCTTCAACAACATGAGACCTTTAAACTATGAGGAGGTAAACCAGTGTTATTGCAAACATAAAAATTTTTTTCAATTCGACTTGACTTTTACAAGGACAAAGTCCGAAGTGAAAGTCGTAGTCGAATGAATCCCGTCTCGCCTCAGGCGAGACGGGATCGGCTCAATACGCTGCTGCCTGCAGCGGAATCGGGGTTCAATTCGACTTGACTTTTACAAGGACAACGTCCGAAGTGAAAGTCGTAGTCGA
>CAYWHE010000114.1:0-12712 GCA_964458125.1 uncultured Flavobacteriaceae bacterium
CGGAATCCGGAAGAACAGGGTCTTTTGAAAGGATTCAGCACAAATGGAAATTCAAGCCAACCGTGAATTCAAATGGCCTTTCAGGCTAAGCCCGCAACCGGAAAGGCAATGAAAACCGTTAAATTAAAAGAATGGAAAAATAAACATGACATTGATCATAAACCAACATCGTTAATCATTTACCCATGTACAAAACACTCCAACCCGTTCTTGAAAAAGAGCTGAACGAAATAAAAGAAGCCGGGCTTTACAAACAGGAACGTATCATTTCCAGTCCCCAGGGCGCTGATATTATTGCCAATTCAAAAAAAGTCATCAACTTTTGTGCGAATAATTACCTGGGGTTGTCTTCCCATCCGAAAGTTCTGAAGGCGGCCAAAGAAGCCATCGATTCCCATGGGTTCGGCATGTCGTCTGTACGGTTTATCTGCGGTACCCAGGACATACACAAAACACTTGAACAAAAAATATCCACGTTCCTGGGGATGGAAGATACCATCCTTTATGCAGCAGCTTTTGATGCCAACGGAGGATTGTTTGAGCCCTTGTTCAACGAACAGGATGCCATTATTTCGGATGAACTGAATCACGCTTCCATTATTGACGGTATCCGGCTTTGCAAGGCGCAGCGATACCGTTACAAGCACAACAACATGGAAGACCTGGAGGCCCAGCTTCAGGCCACCGTCACCCGGAGGCACAGGATCATTGCAACAGACGGGGTATTTTCCATGGACGGCACGATAGCCCAACTGGACAAAATCTGCGACCTGGCCGACAGGTACCAGGCTCTGGTAATGATTGACGAATGCCATGCTTCAGGGTTTATGGGTAAAACCGGGCGCGGCACCCATGAATACCGGAATGTGATGGGCCGTGTTGACATTATCACCGGCACACTCGGAAAAGCCCTCGGAGGTGCATTGGGTGGATTTACCTCGGCCAGGAAGGAAATTGTGGAAATGCTTCGCCAGCGTTCCCGGCCTTATCTGTTCTCCAATTCCCTAGCCCCGGCTATTGCCGGTGCATCCATTGCGGTTCTGGATATGTTGAGTGAAACAACGGCTTTGCGCGATAAACTCATGGACAACACCCGGTATTTCAGGAAACAAATGACGGCTGCAGGGTTCGATATCAAACAAGGGGAACATCCCATCGTACCCATCATGCTATATGAAGCCAGGCTTGCCCAGGATTTTGCGTCCAGGCTGCTGGATGAAGGCATATACGTGATCGGCTTCTTTTATCCCGTGGTGGCGAAGGGTAATGCACGTATACGGGTTCAGTTATCCGCCGCCCATGAAAAACACCACCTGGATAAAGCCATTGAAGCGTTTACGAAAGTCGGCAGGGAACTGAATGTGTTAAAGCCGGTGGCATAAAAATCCTTGTCCTGTAATATCCGAACGGGGTAATTGTCCGGGTAACCGGATCCTGAAAAAGCCGGCAGGCAGTTGTTATGAATACTATCGGGAAAATACTCCACGGCCTTGAAAAAGGTGATACACGGGCTCTTGCCCGTGCCATTTCCATCGTTGAAAACGATTTGCCCGGCCGGCAGGAAATCCTGACCCGCCCGGGAAAATCAAAAACGGCGGCCGTGATTGGTATCACAGGCCCTCCTGGAGCCGGCAAAAGTACCCTGATCAATTCCCTTGCCGGGATGCTGGCTACCGATCATCAAATGGCCATCCTGGCCGTTGATCCGACCTCTCCTTACACGCATGGTTCTCTCCTCGGTGACCGGTTGCGCATGTCCGAACATTTTACCAATAAAAATATTTACATCCGTTCCGTCGCCACACGCGGATCCCTGGGCGGTCTTTCAGCAAAGGCCATGGAAATAACCGATGTGCTGAAGAATGCCTGGTTCGATTATGTTTTAATTGAAACGGTTGGCGTAGGACAATCCGAAGTTGACATTGTTTCCCTGGCCGATACCACTGTCGTTGTTTTTGTGCCGGAAAGCGGTGACGAAATTCAAACCATCAAATCGGGGATTATGGAAATCGGTGATATTTTTGTGGTCAACAAAGCCGACCGGGAAGGTGCCGACAACATGGTAAAAAATATCACCCGGGTTTTGCATAACCGGCCTTTCAGCGGATGGGAGGTACCCGTGATAAAAACCATTGCTTCCCGCGGAGAAGGTACAGGGGAATTACTGGATGCTATTCGCAGGCATCAGCAACAAATCCTGAAACGACAAAAACCGGATTTCCTGGTTCAAAAAACGCTTCAGTTACTGACAGACAGGTTCATGAAAAAAATCGACCGGAAAAAACTGGAAGAACAACTGGCCAAATCATCCGGCGAACCGGATTTTAACCTGTACCGGTTTATCCTGGAATGGGATCAGTAATTTTTCTTTTTAAGGCATCGCCTGATGGCCGATTCATAGGCTGCAATATCTTCATCCCGGAACGAATAATGAATGGCCTTTTTAAAATAGCCGATGGCTTCCTCCAGTTTCATTTGCAGCTCGTTCATCCGCCCGAATAACTCATACACCTTGTCCTTTGGGGTCCCCGGGATTTCAATGGCTTTATTCAGGATGGCAATCAATTCGGGATAACGTTCATGAATGAGCAGGATATCGGCCAGCCAGATATAGGTTAGTGTATATTCCGGGGACAGATTGATTCCCTTTTTATACAGGTTTTCAGCATGTACAAAATCATGCAACTGATGATGATAAAGAGAGCCGAGGGCGCTGTATGCCTTTCCGTAATCCGGAAAACGGCTGTTGACCTGGTTGAGCAAATCGGCCGCTTCATTCACCATACCGTCCTGCATCATCCTTTCAGCCTGGAAAAACAATTTGTCTGCTTCGGTAATCATCATGCCTGGCCTGTATTTCAGACCGTTATAGGGTAATTGGAGATCGTTCCGGATTGGTTCGCCATGCAATTTACGATAATTTCCAAAAATTCCTATTATTTTCGAACAGGACCAGGTACCGGAGCCTGTCTTCCAAATAAAAGAAGTGCATTAAAAAAGGCAAAAAAGGTTGCGCCGGCCTGTGTTTCCAGGGTATCTTCATTAAAAAAAGATAACATGACCATCATTAAAAACAGGCTGTACAGTTTTCCCGACTTCAATCCGATGCCAATCCATGGATAAAAAAGGCTGAATAAAAATAACAGAAACCCGGGAACACCAAACGTCAGGGCCATAGTCAGGTATTGATTATGAGCACGATACCTGAATTCCTTTGGCAGCGAACTTTGCTGTTTTTCGTATTGAAGGTCAAAGGCATCCTGGACGTCACCCGTGCCAACTCCTGCCAGGGGATGACCAAGGAATATCCTCCATCCGGTTTTCCAGAATTCAAAGCGTTGCATAACGGAATGTCCTTCCGGTTTTCCATGTTTCCGGTAATGATGGTATTCCCAAACGATCTGGTACAATCTTGCATAGAGATTACTCGTTTTCGTAAACCGGAAATTGGTATATCCGTCCTCTATGGCCTTTATATCTGTTTCGCTCAGGGACCGGATGCCATCGGCATCCTTCCTTAACCCTTTAGAGGAAAGGTAGCGGATCAGTGTAAAATACAAACCTTGTCCCTTCCCGTCCTGGCCATGGATATTCTGTTTACTCCTCAGCGGCCAGACCGAATCAATCTCCTGGGGACAGATGTAAACCCAGATCGGGTTGCCATTTTCGGTATCATCGTAGGGTGTTTCCTGAACATAGGGATGACCACGGGGTGAGACTTTCTCGAGTCTGGTAAAATCCGTTTTATCGCTGATGGTAACAATGGAAGAAATCTTATTCACTTCATAAATAAGGATTCCCGCTAAAAGGAGGGGGAACACCAGCAACAGTTTTAATTTTCCGGCGGGGCGCTTCACTATCATCCATACACCCAATGCAACGATAGCAACCCATAATACAACCAGTCCGGTAACGGCTTCGAGAATGACCATAAAAACCAGGAACCAAACAGTCAGTAAAAGAAGGAAAAAGGTAAGTCCGGTGTTTTTTTTTATTTCATCCTGCAACAGCAACCAGGAACAAATAAACACGGCCATGGCAATCATTAACCCAAACCGGATATGAGAAATAAACAGGCTGATATCCCTTATGTCATGAATCTGCCGGTTTAACAAACCGGTGAGAACAGCCATGCTGCATAATGTTCCTGCAAATACGGCCAGCACAAACAGGAGGAAAAGGGCGCGGATTTTTTTTTCAGACAGGGGGGCACTGCCTGAAATGATCAAGGGCAAAAGCAGCAGTGGAATTTTAATCCTGATGTCCTTCAGTCCATAGGCCATATTATCCGACCAGGCTAAACCAGCTACATGCAGGAGGAATACAGCACTCAGCACCAGTGTTACCGGATTCGAAAAGAAGCTACGTAACTTACGCCCGAGATTTCCGGAAATTAACCAGGAACCGGCCAGTACCATCTGCCCGATGCTCATCATGGACATGGACAGGGGCAGGCCGGTGATGACCAGGATCAGTCCGGTAAAATAAATACCTCCGGTCCATTCATTTCTTTTCAGAAGCATTTACCTTCCGGCTGCCGTTTGAAAAATAACTATTTTGATTTTCCTTCCGGGACCCGGTTCATGATGGAAGTAAAAACTGCTTTATCGCTCAGGGCTTCGATGGCCTTTTTTATTTCCGGATCATAGTCGAAAGAGGCTTCTACGCGCCCGTTCTGAAAATAATAGCGGGATACAATTTCATCCTG
This sequence comes from uncultured Flavobacteriaceae bacterium, assembly GCA_964458125.1. Classification (GTDB taxonomy): domain Bacteria; phylum Bacteroidota; class Bacteroidia; order AKYH767-A; family OLB10; genus CAYWHE01. Next base: position 4,709 of record CAYWHE010000114.1, read on the forward strand.
GAGCAGTTCCCGTAATTCTTCTTTAAACTTGTCAATATCGTCTTTCTTATTATGAGCCAATTTCTTTTTCAGGACCTCAAATTCCTGGGAAATGTCGGCAAAGTATTTTTCCTTTTCGGCTGTAGATTTTAATTCTTCGAGCGCTTTTTCGCTTTTTGTGACATAGTCATAATCCTTATCGGAGATAAAATTCACAAAGTCGTTAAAGTCCGCTTCCGATAGCCGGAAATTTCTTGCAGGATCAATGGTGGGATGCTTGATCCGGTACCGGGTGGCAAAATCAAAAATCAGCATTTTGGCAGCCAGGCTCTGGGTAATGGGACTTAAGGTCATCACTGTTGTATTGAAATCAGGTGTGATTCCTCCTCCATCGTATACCTTACGGCCGGCCCTGGTTTTAAACTCGCTGATGAGCGAGTCCGGTACTTTGCCAACGCTTCCGTCTTCGTTCCGGTGGGAATAGTCCAGGGCCTGTATGCAGCGACCGCTGGGAACGTAATACTTCGCTGTGGTCACTTTTAACTGGGCATTGTAACTCAGCGGCCTGGTGGTTTGCACCAGTCCTTTTCCAAAGGAACGTTGCCCGATGATGATTCCCCGGTCGAGGTCCTGGATGCTGCCTGAAACAATTTCAGAGGCCGAGGCTGACCCGCTGTTCACCAGTACAACCAACGGAATTTCGGTATCCACAGGGCTGTTGAGGGCCTTATAGGTTTTATCCCATTCCTTTACCTTTCCTTTTGTACTCACCACATCAACACCCTTATTGACAAAGAGGTTGACGATATTGACGGCTTCGTTGAGCAGTCCGCCCGGGTTCCCGCGCAAGTCCAGGATTACGGATTTTATTTGTTTATTTGTTTTCAGGTCCAAGAGGGCATCCCTGACCTCTCCGCCAGCATTTTCGGTAAAACCCGTCAGTTTAATGTAACCGATGTTATTTTCCATGACCCCGAAATAGGGTACGCTTTTAATTTTTATTTCATCCCGTTCAATGGTTTTGATGATGGGGGCGGTTTCACCTTCCCTTCTGATCGTGATTTTCACAGGTGTTTTCGGCTGTCCTTTCAGTATCTTGCTGATTTCATCACTCCTTTTTCCCTTCACGGTCTTGCCATCAATTTCCAGGATGACATCACCGGCCCTAAGATCTGCTTTCTGGGCCGGGAAACCTTCATAGGGATCCGTGATCAACACGTCCTCCCCCCTGGTTCCGATCAACGCCCCGATACCACCATACTGTCCCGTGGTCATAAACCGGTAGTCTTCAATATCCGATTCCGGGATATAGTTGGTATACGGATCGAGGGTTTCCAGCATGTCATCAATGGCCTTTTTCATCAGGTCACCAGGCTTGGTTTCGTCCACGTAATAAATGTTGAGTTCCCGGAAAAGGGTAGCGAAGATGTCGAGGTTGCGAGATACTTCAAAATAGTTGTCTTCCGTAAAGCTTAATGCCAGGAATCCGCCTGCGCCCAGGCCAAGGATGACCAAAAGGACCTTTATTTTTTTGTTGATTTGCGATGTTATTTTCATGTTCAGTTAATTTTTTTTATCTTATGGAACAGGATCATGGCCATGTCCGCCCCAGGGATGGCAAGACAGGATTCGTCTGGAGGCAAGGTAAAATCCTTTGAATAATCCGTGTTTTTTAAAGGCCATGATGCTGTATTCCGAGCAGGACGGCGTGTACCGGCAGGCAGGTCCCAGATGGGGGGAGATGGCAAGCTGGTAAATCCGTATCAATCCTATGCATAGTTTACTGATCATCAGCCGATAAAGTTTCCATTAAACGATGTAAAAGTAAACTTATTTTGCGTTCCGTTTCCCGGAAGGGAACCTGTTTTTTACCGTTGAACTGCAAGGCCATGGCAACCTGTACGCCAGTCCGGGAGCACACCTGGATCAACGGATGCTTGTTTTTCCTGTAAATTTCCCTCATCTGCCTGCGTAATAAATTCCGGTCGGAAGACTTCGGAACGGATTTTTTGGGTATAATGAATACCACCTGTGCCGGTGCAGGAAGAACATTCCGGCAGAGGAGCCAGGTCAGACGGAAAGGTGGAGCCTTTTGATGTTTCCCGGTTTCAAAAAGTGAATCGATCAGCTTAATGCTGCAAAGTTTTTCGGCTTTGCTAAACCTAAGCCGTCTGGAGGGAGTCATGATGCAAACGTGGCAACGTTCAATCCTGGAAAATATCCCGCAAAAACTATTTATTCACTTTTTTAAGGTATTGCTCAATAGCCATAGTCATGGAAGGAGCCTCAGGAATGGGCGCCTGTACATCCAGTTGCAGTTTGGCATCAGTGACGGCCTGGGAAGTAGTGGGACCGAATGCGGCAATCCGGGTATTATTCTGCTTGAACTTGGGAAAGTTCTTCAGGAGGGAGGTAATGCCGGAAGGACTGAAAAACACGAGCATATCATAATTGACATTGGCCAGGTCGGACAGATCGCTGCAAACGGTCTTATAGATAACGGCCTTGGTAAATTCAATTTTATGCTCGCTCAGGGTTTCGGCAATTTCCTGCTTATGGATATCAGAACAGGGAAGCAGGAACTTTTCCTTTTTATGCTTTTTAATGATATCAATCAGATCGTAAATGGTTTGCTTCCCGTAAAATATTTTTCGTTTACGGTAGGTTACAAATTTCTGCAGGTAGAAGGCCGTGGATTCCGAGATGCAGAAATATTTAAACACCTCCAGGTCATTGATTCGCATCTCGTGGCATATCCGGAAAAAATTATCGGCAGCATGCCTGCTGGTCAGGATGATGGCTGAAAAATCATTGATATTGATCCTGTCCTTGCGAAAGGTGCTGGAGGGAACGGCTTCCACATGAATAAATGGCCGGAAATCGATTTTTACGTTGTATTTCTTTGCTAAATCAAAGTAGGGAGATTTGTCGGTTTCCGGCTTAGGCTGGGTAACGAGAATACTTTTTACTTTCAATTTCTTTACGTTTTTAACAAACCTTCAATAGCCGTCAGGTCTTTCACCCGGATGCGATCTTGAAGATCAGGGCTAATGGCGCAATTTCGAAGGCGCAAAGATATAAAAATAAATAGAAAACGGAAAATCGGGGAATGGACATGCCAATGAACACACCCCTGACAAGCCTGTATAAAAACGTGGTGCCGATGACGAACAGTGCTGCCATCAGCAGGGTTTGGGAAAACGGGGTATAAACATAGGCAATCACCATGACCACGGGCAGGAGAAACATTCCTAATACATTGTTCATCAGGAAAATATTAAAAATATAGGTAGCCACCTGGCGGTCAATATCCAGCAGGTAACCAAGCAATTTAAGCTGGATCATTTTGATCGAATAGGCAAATGCAATAAAAAAGGCAAATATGATCAACCTGCTGAAACCATCGGTAAGCCAATTACTCTGCCATTCAAAAGCCATGCTGACCTGGTACAGAAAGAGGGCTGCCACCAAATAAAACAGTACCGACAACATCACGGAAGCCCGCTGGATCAGGATATTTTCATCTCTCACAATCTGATTGGTCATGCTGGTGCTGAAAAAAGCGTTGATGATCTGCCTGAGAATTTTCAGGTAAAAAACGCGGATCCACATGAATCCGAAAATGACAATAAACAGAATAATGGTAAACCAGTCAGGGTTTGGTTTATTATAAGACTGGGGGCTCCTGTGTCGTGGTTCCAGTTGATGGCCGGAAAACAACCTTGGACCAGTGGGTGGGGGTTGGTCAAAACTTTGTGAACGTATGGTGTCAATGTCAGAAAAACGGAATTCGCGCAAGTAGGGCAGACCGGATACCAGGGTATCGGCCTGCTGCAGGGGTGAATAACTTTTCAGGCTGGCGGACGTGTCGCCCAAAGACGGCAATGACTGCAGTCCGGCAACTGATTTTTTTACAGGGGCCTTTTTTACCTGCTTCAGGGCAGAAGAATCAACCTTGTACTTCAGGTAAACAACTGAAGTCGTATCCTGAAACAGCATGTCAAAATCAGAGACGGAAATTCCGCGAAATGTTAAAACTGATTTTAAATCCGCCTTTCGTCCAGGTATCCGTAGTCGTGGTCAGGCTTTCGTTTTCAATGATGCCTGCGGCATTTGTGGCCATCACAGAAAAAACGTGTCCTCCTGTTTCCACTTCAAAACCCAGTCCAAGGGGTTGATAAAAAATCCGTTTCCCGTCTGCATTCCGGGCATCCTCCCGGTATTGGGAAAAATTATAGAAATAATCTCCAACCAGGGCGAAACTTTTGGTGATTTTCACCCGGGCACCGAATCCCAGGGAAAAAAATCCGTTTTCATCATCCGAATCCGGCACATAATTACGGTGAACATAGGTAGGAATCAGTTCACAGGAAAAGGCCGATCCAAATTTACGGGCAAGGATGACCTGGGATACATAACTCAGCCTCCTCAACGGCTTTTTGGTTTTAGTACCATCGCTATTGATTTCCGAAAAAGTACCATCATCTTTTCTGGTACTCATAGCTGCGTTGGCGAACAGGGTAATGGCAATGGGAATTTTATTGTCCTTTCGCTGTTCGAGCAGACGGAATTTGATCAGCCCTTCTGCATGGCGGTTTCTTTTATTATTGGAAATTCCAATGGTTAATCGATCCGTGATCCCGTATTCAAAAGCAATCCGCACATCAGCTATCGTATAAAGACCGAATAAGTTGCTTTCATAGCCTCCGCCGCTGGCTCCCCCGAAATTTCCAAAACGGTGTCCCACCCGGAAATCAAGGGTTCGCTTATGAACGGTTTCAATGGTTTGTGCATTGATCAGTCGGGTGGTTTTAAAGGTTGCTGATACCTTTTCCTTTGGAATGGAGGCTCCTTCTGAGGCGATGGCCAGCAGGTCATCCTGGGCCAGGGCCTCAAAGGCGGGTATCCAGGTGAGGATTACGAGAACTTGCAGATATTTTTTCATCGGATTTGTAGATGGGTTTTTGGATTTGAACATTCAGGCGGCATCCCGGATGGTTATTTTTTATATAGATTCAGCGTAGCGGAGAATTTGACATCGATGATTTCAGCAATATTCTGAACAACCACTTTGGGTACTTCAATATTATGGTCCTTTATAGCTACCTTAAAATTGCCTTTCAGTGTTATTTTTCCGTCTTTAATGGTCAGTGTCGCCTTTTCCGTCCTGGTTTTGTCCACACCATGACAATTAAATTGTCCGGTTGCTGATACCTCCATGGTAGTGTCCCTGGCGACATTGACGGGCTGGGCGATTTTGCCCTTAAATGTGGCATTCGGAAATTTATCACTTTCCATGTACTTTTCATTAAAATGTTCCTGCATCAGCGCTTTCTTGAATTTAAAAGAGGTGTATGGAACGATGAGCACAATATCGCCGGTGGATACGTTCAGCACCACATTCATGCCGTTACTGGTGGCATCGATATTTTCAATGGGCGTCTCCGAATAAAAACTGGCTTCCCCATCACGGCAGTTGTAAATGCTCTGTCCTTTCACCGAAGCGGTGGCCATCAGGCAAATAATCAGCATTGCATGTTTCATATATTCAATTTTTTAACTGTTTAACATCGGTTGTTCTCAATAGCATCCCTGTGCACCTGCGTTGACCCAGTTTTCCAGCAGGAGGCGGTCGGCATTGCTCAATGCCGGCAATGGCGTTGTGGATGGAGGCATATCCTTGGTAATGAAGACCCGGTCTGCAAAAATACCCAGGTTTACTTTTTCCTTGAGCTGATTAAAATTAGCGTAATCACCTTCCCCGCTGCCGCCAAATACATGGCAGCCGGCATTGTTTCCCATGCAATGTGTCTGGATGATGGGTTTGATAACCTGGGCACAATAGGTGGTATCGCAGGGATTGATTCCGGTCATTTCATCCGCCTTATCATTCAGGCAGGAAGAAACTGCAGTGGTTATCAATAACAGCAGGAAGACAGTTGTAACTCTCATAAATGCGCTTTTTTGTCAGAATTGATTGGGTAAATATAACGGGTAGAAATAATATTCTGAACAATATCCCAAAAAAATATTAACTATTTTTCAGCCATTTCATTCCGGCAGCGGCTGTTGTCAAGGCCCGTGCCATAACCCTTTCATTCCTGTAGGATTCATGAAGAATGCCATTCCTGGCATCTGAAAAACACCTGCTTTTATCCAAACGCCGGCAATCCATTTATAAATGCTGAATTTCCGGTTATCTGCCGTCATTTCAGCCGGATAAAAATTAGCTGAAAACAAACATTTACCCAACCGATGAAACTGCTTACCCAATCATGAAAAATCAATTACTTTTTATCAATACTTTTGCCTCAAACTTAAAAACCTTCACAATGAAAAAATGGATAATTTTAGGAATCATAGTCGTACTGTCCTTTGTGTTGTACCGCTTTTTTGCTGGCTCCTATAACAATATGGTTACTAAAGAGGAGGAAGTCACCAACCAGTGGGCCCAGGTAGAAAATGTCTACCAGCGCAGGATGGACCTGATTCCAAACCTGGTCAACACGGTAAAAGGCTATGCAGAATTCGAGAAATCAACATTAACCGCCGTCATCGAGGCCCGTGCCAGTGCAACACAAATCAAGGTAGATCCCAAAAACCTGACTCCCGAGGCCCTGCAGAAATTCCAGCAATCCCAGGGGGAACTCAGCGCTGCCCTGGGACGACTGATGGTGGTTGCTGAACAATATCCCAACCTGAAAGCCAACCAGAATTTCCTGGAATTGCAGGCACAGCTGGAGGGAACGGAAAACCGCATAACTGTTGAACGGAATAAATTCAATGATATGGCCAAGGAATTCAACCAATACGTCAGACGGTTCCCGCAAAACATGCTGGCCGGCCTGTATGGTTTCTCTTCCAAAGCTTATTTTGAGGCTGATAAAGGCGCGGAAAAGGCGCCCGAAGTGAAGTTCTGATCATGCCATCCACTTCCATCAGTGAAGCAGACCGGCACCGCATCCTGGATGCGGTGAAAAAAGCGGAACAACAAACCACCGGAGAAATACGTATTTGTATCGAAGATGCCTGCCCCCTGGATGTACTCGACCGGTCAGCCTTTATTTTTAAAAAACTGGGTATACACCAGACAAAGGAAAGGAACGGGGTATTGATCTACCTGTCTCTGAGGGATCATAAATACGCCATCATCGGGGATGCGGGCATTCACCGCCACGTACAGCAAGCCTTCTGGGATCAGGTGGGTTCGGAAATGGTGCTGGTTTTCAGAGAGGGAAAACTGGCCGATGGAATCATACATGCGGTGAACCGGGCCGCTGAGAAGCTTTCCGGCTTTTTTCCCGGCCGTCACGATGACAGGAATGAACTCCCGGACGATATTTATTTTGGCGGGAAGAAAAAATGAAAAAAGCATTTTCATTCATCATTCTGATTCTTGCAACCTGTTTTGGGACCAGGGCGCAGGAATTTCCGGCAAAACCCGATCCGCCCCGCCTGGTTAATGATTTTGCCGCTGTGCTGAGTCATGACGAACTGGAGGCCCTTGAAAACAAGCTTGTCTATTACAATGATACCACTTCCACGCAGATCGCCATCGTTCTGATTCATTCACTGGATGGTTATCCCATTGACGACTATACCATTAAACTTGCCGAAAAATGGGGTGTAGGTCAGCAGAAAAAAAACAACGGCATATTAATCCTGGCAGCCATTGATGACCGGAAGATTTTTATCGCTACCGGTTATGGCCTGGAAGGAGCATTGCCGGATGCGCTGGTAAAAAGAATTATCGAAAACGATATCAAGCCCTTTTTTAAGTCCGGTGATTATTACGGGGGACTTGACAAAGGCACCGAACAAATTATTTTGCTTGCAAGAGGAGAATACCAGGGTGATGAACGGAATGCCAAAAAAGACTCCCCTCCCATATTTGTATTTTTGATTTTTTTCCTCGTCCTCTTTTTTATTTTTCTGTCTAAAATTCTTGGCACCCGAAGGTATGCCCACCGAAATAACATGGGCTTTTGGGCCGCATGGGCCATACTGAACGCATTGCGCAGCCGG
>CAYWHE010000115.1:0-12673 GCA_964458125.1 uncultured Flavobacteriaceae bacterium
CGGTGTACCACCCTATACCTATTACTGGAATACCCTTCCTTCATCCACCAATTCCTCAGTTGCGGGTTTGTCGGCTGGTACCTATACCTGTAAGGTAACCGACAGCAAGGGCTGTGTGAAGAAAACAACCTTCATCATCACCCAGCCGGGCGCCAGGGCAGGGATGCATGATGTGACAGACCAATTAACGGTGTATCCAAATCCTACGGATGGAATGGTGAACCTGATAATATCGGCAGACGGTGATGTAAGCTACAGTTTTTCCGTTTATGATCTCTCCGGAAAGGAATTAATAAGACGAACGGGACTGGCATCAGCAGGTGATAATCCATTTAGCTTGAACCTGGGAATCCTGTCCAAAGGCATTTATTTTCTGAAACTGCAGAGTGACCGTGCTGTATTTATGGAGCGGATTGTTCTTCAGTAACGGCAACCACACAGGGGTGAATTCGCCGATGTGTTCAGCGAATTAAAAATAAATGGAACGATGCCTCACTGGCTGCGTGGAATTCACCTTTGAAAGGTTTGGGTACATGAGGAAGACTTTTAAAATGAATTGAATCGTTGAAAAGCCAAATAAAGAGGTACGCCACTGAAAAATTATAATCCTTCCTGAATGCTTCTTAGCAGGTCCCGCCTGATCAGGTCAGGAACATGGTGTCGGTAGATGAAATCATCGGCCAGTTTTTCCACTGTCTCACTGATTTCGTCCAGGGTTGTGAATTCAGCCGGAAGTAGTTGCTTCTTCAAAGCATGAATGGTTTCTTTTGTAAGCATACCTGCTGCTTTGATGCCTTGATGGATGGCGAGTATTTTGAGACCGGCATCCTTTAACCTGCCGGTTTCCTGTATGATCCAGCTCAGGGCGTAAAAGCTGGATGAGCGGATCAACAGCGGTTTTAATCCCTTTCCGGGTGCAGGCATTTTATTAAACGGAGATTCAATTATTTCACGCTCCAGATAAACCTGAAATTCCGGGTGTGCAAGCTTTGATTTCTTTAATTGTATCAATCCGTTCAGTGCTTGTGCATAAATACTGATCCAACGGAGTTTTCTTCTGAACTCGTGAACACCGGATTCCATATCATGAAAGTTAAGCTCCCCGTCCCGGTATTGTGAAAGGAAACGGTCAATCTGTTCGGTTAGGAACAAAGCTATGGCTTTTCTTTCAGGAGCCCTTTCCATCCAGTTTACACCGGTCAGTATATTCCGTATTTCATTTATTCTGCCGTCACCTGTGAACAGGTTTCCTGATTTGATGGAATCATTTAAGCGGCTTAACTCCATTTCTCTTTGAGATGAAAAATAACGCAAGAATGAAGCAGGGATTTTTTTTACGGATGAGAACTCCTTATAAAAGGCATCATAATAATCAATTTTTCCCAGCTGATCCTCGAAAATTTTAAATTCCTCGTAGAGGGGATCAAAAACTTTTTTGCTTCCAATCTTCCGGTAAATCCTGCAAAGGGCCTCCAGCCTGAACAGGTAATTCCGTGTTCCGTTTTCAAAGAGAAACAGGGCCGGATTCTTACTTTTCCTGCTTTTCTGAACCAGGCTGCCCAGGTTGTCCAACGGCAGTCTGAAACGCTGAAGACCATCGGGCGCAGCAATTGGGTATTGTGTTTTAGACATGCAACTGGTGCGGTTAATCGAGGGCATGCAGCACCAGGCCGCTGCGGAGTTTGGGCTCAAACCAGGTTGTTTTCGGAGGCATGATTTTACCGCTGTCGGCAATATCAATCAACTGCTTCATCGTGACGGGGTAAAGGGCAAATGCGACCTTCATTTCACCGCTGTCCACACGCTTTTTCAATTCGCCCATGCCGCGTAGTCCGCCCACAAAGTCAATTCGCTTATCCTGGCGCAAATCGGTAATGTTAAAAACCGGTGCCAGCACCCGCTCCGAAAGAATGGTTACATCCAGCACACCGATTGGATCCTGGTCGTTATAGGTTCCCGGCTTGGCGGAAAGCGAGTACCATTTGCCATCGAGGTACATACTGAAGTTATGTAGATGGGCGGGTTTAAAAATGTCGAATCCTTTGTCCGTTACCACAAAATTTTCCTTCAGTTTTTCCAAAACCAGGGCAGGTGTCAGGCCGTTGAGGTCCCTGATAACGCGGTTGTAATCCATGATCTGCAGCTGGTTATCGGGAAAATGGACAGCCAGGAAATAGTTGTATTCTTCCTTCCCGGTGTGATGTGGATTCTTTTCCCTTCTTTCCCTGCCCACCAGCGCTGCGGCGGCCGTCCGGTGATGCCCGTCGGCCACATAGGTGTATCTGATTTTTGAAAATTCAGCGGTAATGGCCGCTATGTTTCCCTCATCCCGGACAACCCAGAACGTATGCCCGATGCCGTCATCGGAAATGAAATCATATTCAGGCGCAGTTTCAGTAATCCGGCTGACCAGTTCATCCAGGGCTTTGACGTGCGGGTAAGCAAAAAAAACAGGTTCATAATTCAGGTTGCTTACCCGTACATGATTTTTCCTGTCTTCTTCCTTATCCGGCCGGGTCAGTTCGTGTTTTTTTATGATGTCATTTACATAATCATCCACTGATGCGCAGCCTACAATGCCGTATTGCTTTCGTCCCTGCATGGTCTGGGCATATATATAGTAACAGTCCTTTTCATCCTGCCGGTAGATGCCTTCCCTGAACATGCGTTCAAAATTTTCCTTTCCCTTCAGATAAATTTCAGGCGCATAATGATCGAAATCATCGGGAAAATCAATTTCCGGTTTAATGACGTGATAAAAGGAATTGGGGTCCCCCTTTGTTTCCAATCGTGCCTCCTGTTCATTCAATACATCATACGGACGGCAGGCAATGTTTTTTACAAGCTCCTTTTTCGGACGGATACCGCGGAATGGTTTTAATATGGCCATGTTATAGTTTAAAGTCTTTGGTTTATGGTTTGTTGTTCAGGATTTCAGCTCAGGGCATTTTATTAATGTTAAGGGTAAAGGCGTAAGTTTGAAACCTCTTCCCTGATGTCATCAGAGGATGTTAAACTGCCAATGTTCATCGGAACTGAATTTTGATCATCATGCGGTTACCGTATTTTTATTAAAGTATTCCACGACTTTTTCCGCCAGTTCAATACCAATACGTTCCTGGGCTTCTTTGGTAGAGCCGCCAATATGAGGGGAGAGGGTGACCTTTGGATGATTCCGAAGGGCTTCGTTGATCAGGGGTTCGTTTTCGAAAACATCCAGTCCGGCAAAAGCAACCTTACCGTTATTCAGCGCCTCCGTCAGATCGGCTTCAGCCACCACCCCCCCACGGGCGGTATTGATGATCCCTACACCTGTTTTCATGAGGTCGAATTCCTTTCTGCTGATGACGGGAGGCGTTCCTTTGGGATATGGGACATGCAGGGTGATGAAATCGCTTTCCACGAGCAGTTTGGTAAAGGCCACACATTTGAATGTGACCTGGATTTTTTGTTTGCCGATTCCGGGATGAAAATTCAGATCAACCACCACATCTTCGTTGTTGAGCCGGTGAAAAATGACGTTCATCCCAAGACCTACAGCCATGGAGGCGACAGCTTTTGCGATCTGCCCGGCCCCGATGATGCCCAGTGTTTTTCCTTTCAGTTCCGTACCGGCTGAATATTTTTTTTTCAGGATGTCGAAAGTTTCCTTGGTGGCTGATCCGGGAAGGCAGCGGTTGGCATCATGCAGGAAACGTACACCTGTCAACAGATGTGCGAATACCAGTTCGGCAACACTCTGGGAGGATGCTGCAGGGGTATTGAGCACGGCAAGTCCTTTTTCGCGTGCATACTTCACATCAATATTATCCATTCCCACACCGGCCCTGCCGATTAAACGGAGGTTCGGAGCAGCATCAATTTGACCTTGTCTCACCTGTGTGGCGCTCCGGACCAGCACGGCATCAAATTGCTTCAACGCCTCACCCAGTTTTTCCTGCTCCACCTTTTCAGTCGTTATTGAAAAGCCTGCAGCCTCAAATATTTTTTTCCCGGCGCTGTCGATACCGTCGTTGGCTAAAATTCTAATAGGCATTACGCATAATTTTTAAACTCGATTCTTTATTTGAATAAAATCCGCAGTCAGAAGGCGGAAGTATCTTGGAAAATTATAATGAATGAAAGACGTATTTATCCGGAAAAGCATTTTTAATTTGAATAGTTTGAATTGGACTGAAATTATTTTCATTTGAGTCAGGGACGATCCGGTCCTTATCGCCATCAGCCATGAATACCGGTTCCTGACGCCTGGACACTAACTCTTCACTCCAGACTCCTGATTATGCCTGATGGCAAATGCCTTCATTACCCCGGCCAAAACATGAACGCTTTCAAGAGGCAGGGCATTGTACATGGAAGCCCGGAAACCACCCACGCTGCGGTGGCCCTTGATACCGACGATGCCGGCGGCCCTGGCTTCTTGCATAAAGGCTTCATCCAGTTCAGCATTTTTTAAAAGAAAACAGGCATTCATGTTTGAACGGTCTTCCCTGGCCGTGGTGCCCGTGAACATAGGATTGTTGTCCACCTCACCGTAAAATAAATCCGCTTTTTGCTGATTGATCTTTTCAATGGAAGGCACTCCGCCAATGGATTTCAGCCATTCCAGGGTATACATGCAGACCAGGATGGCAAAAACGGGAGGCGTGTTGTAAAGCGAGTCCCCGTCAATATGTGTTTTGTAATCGAACATGGTTGGTATACTCCGTCCTGTTTTACCGAGGATATCGTTTTTAATAATGACCAGCGTGACTCCGGCGGGGCCCATGTTTTTCTGTGCTCCTGCATAAATCAAATCGAATTTTGAAACATCCACCGGACGGCTGAAAATATCGGATGACATATCGCACACCACCGGAACAGGACTCTCCGGAAACTGTTTTAACTGGGTTCCGTAAATGGTATTGTTGGAGGTGATATGCACATAATCGACATCAGCAGGTATGGTATAATCTTTTGGAATATAGCTGTAATTTTGATCCCTGGAGCTGGCCAGCACCTTAACCGCTCCAAACATTTTCGCTTCCTTGATGGCCTTGCTGGCCCAAACACCGGAATCAACATAGGCCGCTGTCCCGCCGGTTTTAAGCAGGTTCATGGGCACCATCGCAAACTGGGTGCTGGCGCCTCCCTGGAGGAAGAGAATGGAATAGTTATCAGGCACTCCCAGCAGTTCCCGGACGAGTGCTTTGGCCTTTTGAAGTACAGCCTCAAAATCCTTGCTGCGATGGGAAATTTCTAAAACCGACAGCCCGGAATTATTGAAGTTCAGAACAGCAGCAGCTGATTTTTGCAATGCTTCCTGGGGTAATATACCCGGACCGGCACCGAAATTATGTTTCATGATAAGTGTTGTTGGATTGGATTGGAACTGGGATTCAATCCGCAAAACTAAGGGTTTTGCGTAATAATCCCAAAGTGTGGATGATTGAAGAAAATCCGTTGCTGCAACAGACTGCTTTTCGGGATTTTCACGGCAGGAATTAATTTTACGTGTCTTTGACCGAAAAAATGTTTTTGATTACCCGGAGTTGGATATTTTCACCCCCGGATGAAACGCCCCGGTATATTTGTCTGCCTGTTTTTTGGATACGCGGTAATCCTGAGCACGGTATCCTTTGGACAGACGTCTTTTTATAAAACATATGGCCATGTTACGGAAGGCGGGGAGGGCCGTAATATCGTGCAGGTCGCTGACGGAGGCTATTTCCTGACTTATTATGTTTATTATGCCGGTCATGCCACAGCCTGCCTGGCCAAACTGGATTGTTCAGGAGAGAAGGAATGGGAACGCTTTCTTGGACGGAATTTTAATGTTCTTCCGGTGGATATCATTCCAGCCGGTGATTTGGGCTGTTTCGTTTCCGTATCCGCACAGGTACCGGGCGGAATATGGCGTCATTATGTGATCAGGTATGATGCTGCCGGAAACCAGCGTTGGTGCCGGGGTTACCATATGCTGGCCGGAAACTCCCACAACTGCATGGCCCAGGCCCCGGACGGAAATCTGTTTCTCTGCGGCGGCGTGGACATTGCCCAGACCGGAAAAAACGGTACATGCCTGGTCAAACTGGATACATCGGGACAAACTCTTTGGATCAGGAATTTTTTTGACGATCATTACCAGGTTCCCAGGGCGTTGACAGTCACCTCCGATGGAACTGTCGCCGTGGCCGGAGATATTTCCTATTCCGGGTTCTTCTTTACGGACGGCTTTGTATTTACCTGCCATGCAGACGGCCGGTTTTTAAATAGAAAAATATTTTCCACCACCTACGATGATGAAGTGACTGGAATTAGTTCGGATGCACAGGGAACTATTTACCTGACCGGGTACAGTTATTTTATAACTTCGGCATGGGATGTTTTTTTTCACCGGTTTAACCGGGACCTTGAATGGACCGGCAGCCGGTTTTATGACGGCGGAACCTCGCAGGGCGAAATGGCCAGACACATAATCCATACCACCGGTAATGGCATTGCCATTTTTGGTGACGAAGGCGGTTTTAATGAAAGAAACCCCATGCTGATCAGGTTGGAAGATAATGGCGATCTGCAGTGGGTCAAAAGATATGAGGTGTCACCACTCTTTACCAATTATGCCTTTTTCGGTTCAGAAGCATTTGATGGCGGGTTTCTAATGACCGGTGATTTCAGACCTCCGTCACAATTCCGTGTGGCACCGGTGTTGAAAACAACCCATACGGGAGAGTCTGCCTGCTATACAGCCGAAATGCAACTGAATGCCCGGGAGGATACGGTTACACTGACGGATACCCTGATGCAGGCAGCATGGGTAGTGGACTTCATTGACACCGCTGCGTTTCCCGATCCGGTATTTCCCATGTTGACTTCGGTTACCACGATGTGCAACAATGAAAAACCTTGCGGCTATTTTTCATTTGACAGTGATACCTTATGTCCGAAGTCCTGCTTTGAATTTTCTTCCAGGGTTATAAACAGCAACAACCAGGAATGGTATTTCGAGCATGGCGATATTTCTTATTATAGCGGCCCGGAACCGCCGGTTATCTGTTTTGAGGGAAAAGGACCTCACCTGGTCAGGTTGCTGTTGCATAACGATCAGGGAACGGTGGAATACCATAACCTGGTCAGTGGTGAAACCGATTGCCCCTTCCTGATTCCAAACCTGTTTACACCCGGTAATGACGGCCTGAATGACCTGTTTGAGGTGAAAGGGTTCCAGGAAGATTTTTCGCTCCGTATTTTCAACCGCTGGGGAAACCTTGTTTTCGAAGCCGGTGTGCCTGGAAAATGGTGGGATGGAACATTAAAAAACGGAACCGGTGCTGATGAAGGTCATTACTTTTATATCCTTCAGGTTCCGGGAAAAAATAAAGCCTGGACGGGCATGGTTTATTTGAAGCGATAATACGACCGGAACATTTCATAAAAAAAGCCCGCCGGACATTACCTGGCGGGCCTTTTAGCAGTCGGGAAAGGTTTACCTGATTTCCAGTTTTTGAGTACCCAGGAGATTGCCGTTGTTTTCAACCGTTACAAAATAACTTCCGGCGTTCAGGTTCAGGCTGCTCAGGTAAACGATGTTTTTTCCGGCATTCACCTGAACATCGGACTTCCGGCTGACGGTTTGCCCGGTCAGGCTGGCAATGGAGATATTTATTCTGCCGGACCTGGTTATATTGAGTTCTACATAACAGTTGCCGTCATTCGGATTTGGGTAAACACTGACAAATGCATCCGCTTCCTTATCGCCGGTAATGCCCGTGGTGCCGTTGCCAACCCGCAGACTGAATGAAATGTCGGTGGAGAACGTATTCGGACCGAATAGTTCAATATTGCGCAATGCAAAAATATAGGGCCGGCTCCTTAACTGGCTGCTGTTTGGTGTCCAGGAAATGGTGGCCGTTGCCTGACCGTTTCCTTTGTTCACCGTACTTGTTGCCGGGTTGCCGGACAGGATAAAAGGTTCACCGGCGGCCACCAGGTTGACGGGATTGTTATCGGTTTCGGTAGATGTAACGGTCAGGCTGAACGCTGATCCCGGAACAAGGTCATACTGTTTGCCGCTGTATGGGAAGGTATTGGAGGCCGATGAAAAATTGCAGGGTTTGTTTTTGGATGGCACCACGATAATCTGCATATCCCGGCGGATTTCACCGATTTTGACCCCGTTCCGGAATTCACTCACCAGTACGGAGACCTCAAAATGGCCAAGGGTATTGGGCAGGAAACTGACTTCTCCCGTCAACTGGTTCATGGTAAAAGGCATGCTGGTGTCGGAAGGAGGAAGTGAATAGCCAACCACGTAAACACCGGCTGCGGAAACCGGGATATCCAGTTGCCATGCAATGGAATCACCATCGGCATCAAAGGGAAGCGGATTGTAATTGAAAGCCACATTTTCCTGGGCTATGGGAATTGGAGGATTCAGGAAAACAGGGGAGGAGTTGGTGGAATCGGCCCATAATACATTGTATAAATGGAAGTATTCCCCGCAGGGATTGGTCATATTTAACAGGGCGCAGTTCCTGCAGCAGTCCTCCCACCACATGGTAAATTCTCCGGATGCCGGAAAGGTAATGGTATCGATGTATTTATATTCTTCCACGCCGTTTCCATATTGAACCGGTGTAGAAACGGGCACGATATGCGTGGCTGTAAAACCATTGGTGTCCGAATAATTAATGGTTGCCTGCAGGTACATGGGTATACCCAATGTATCACGGTAAGCCGTTAAGGTGACTTCATAGGTCAGCCCGCCAATATTGCGTGAGGTCATCTGACCACCCATCAGATGGGTGGCGCTGGAGGAAAAATAAAAGAAACAAATACAAAGGGAAAGGAAAATTCTTTTCATGGTGGTTTGTTTAAGGTTGGATATCAACCCCCAAAAGTATTCTTTTTCAAGATATATGCAAATTTTATTTTTCCACATCTTTTGCATGCCGTTTATAATTTTATGGTACATTTAGCTTTCCAAATCAGATGGTATGATTTCCCTTTTTCTGCGGCATTACCTGCAGTTTATTACGGCTTGTGTCCTGACGATATGCCTGCCGGCAGAGACCGTTCAGGCACAGGTAATCACGATTCCGTTTTCCACCGGCTTTGAAACCGGCAGTTCCGGTTTCACCGACAGCCTGGTTTCGGGAAGCGCCTGGCAGTTGGGAGCTCCTGCTTATGGCGTGACTACCGGGGCCCGCAGCGGGCAGTTTGCGTGGGATGTTGAACTTGCAATGCCCTACCAGAACAACTCTGCCGCATATTTAATTACCCCGTTCTTCAACCTGGGAGGTACATCCAACGCCATGCTTTCCTTCTGGCAAAACCGGAACACCGAAACCGGATGGGACGGCACCAGGATGGAATACAGTGCGGATGGCATTACCTGGAACGTGCTGGGCGGATGGCTGGATCCCAACGGGATGAACTGGTACACTTCCGGCAGCATCAACTCCTCCGGGCTGCCTGCATGGGAAGGTTCCTCCGGAGGATGGGTACAGTCTGTTTACAAACTGGGTGTTCTGGGTATCACGGGGAATATCCGTTTCCGGTTCGTGTTTACATCGGATACCAATGTCGGTTATGACGGGATGTCCATCGATGATTTTTCCTTGTACCTGCTTCCTCCCTATGATGCAGGGGTGTCCAATCTTCCCGATCTGGCGTTTCGCCAGGCCGGTTCCAACGTACCACCCTTTGCGATCACGGTAAAAAATTATGGTGCGCAGGCCTTCAGCAGTTTTTCCGTATCCTATCAAATCAATAACGGAGTCCCCGTTACGGTTCCATCCACGTTTAACCTGCTTCCTGGCAATGTGGTGAACCTGGCGGTTCCCGGTTTTACGGTTCCGAACGGGTCGTACCGGATTTGCGCGTTCACCTCGCTGGCCAATGATACCAGTCATTTCAATGATACCATTTGCCTGGATGCCGTGGGATGGACCCAGGCTTCCCTGCCTTATTTCAACAATTTCGACAGCGGTGCTGCCGGCTGGTCTCCTGTCAATCCCGGCGGCGGCAATGCCTGGGAACAGGGTATGCCTAATTTCGGAAGTACCAATTCGGCGCACTCGGGCAATACCTGCTGGGATATTAACCTGAACAGCGGATATACTCCTGCTTCGGCCTGTTACCTCTATTCGCCCGTATTTGATTTTACGGGCATTTATAATTCGTCTCTGAATCTTTACCGCAATCAAAACACATCCTCCTATGCCGGCACCTGTATCCGGTACAGTACCAATGCGGGCAACACCTGGACCTCCCTGGGCCTGTTGCAGGATCCCTCCGGCACGAACTGGTATAACGGTTTTCTGGGTGGAAGCGGGTGGACTCCCGGCTGGACGGGAAATACGGGAGCCTGGTTCCCCGGCAGCCTTTCGTTGGGCCCGCTCGATAATACGGATTCCGTCATGTTCTGTTTTGAATTTTCCTCCGACACTTCTTCGGGAACAGGTTTTTCACTGGATGATTTCGGGATAACGGTTCCTTCCCAGGTGGATGCGGGAATCAGTTATATTCAGCTCCCTTCCTTTTACGAAGCCGGCACCCTGGTTCCGTCCCTGGACGTGGTGGTGGTCAATTACGCCGCTCAGACCCTCGACAGTGTAACAGTTACATATACGATTAATGGCGGACCGCCGGTGACCGGTACCTATTCCATCGGCCTGGCGCCGGGCCTGGGTGCCATGCTGAGCCTGCCGGGCTATCCTGTTCCCCCCGGACCGTATACGATTTGTGCTTTTACGTCCATGACAGCCGACGGCAACCACCAGAACGATTCCATCTGCCAGCCCGCTTACGGGCTGCCCTTGACGGGCCTTCCATTCAGCGATCATTTCGACAACGGGAATACGGGATGGGCAACCCAGTCCCTCATGAACCCCGCCGATCAGTGGGAATTGGGGATTCCGGTGACCGGAATTCCGGCGGCTGCCTTTTCGGCCCCGGCCTGCTGGGATCTGAATCTCAACAATACGTATACGGGTCCATCCCTGTGTTATCTGTACTCGCCTGTTTTTGATTATTCGAATGCCGTTCAGCCTGTCCTGTCATTCATGCAAAACCGGAATACCGAATCCTACTGGGACGGGGTGCGGATTGAATATAACATCAACGGCGGGAACTGGAACCTGCTGGGCGGTTATATGGATCCAAACGGGGTGAACTGGTATAATACCCAGTATATTAATTCTTCGAATTTCCCGGGATGGTCAGGAAATTCCAACGGCTGGGTGTCTGCGGAATACGATCTCTCGGCGGTCAATATTCCGAACGGCGCTCATGTGGGTTTCCGCTTTGTATTCAATGCGGATAACGTCGGTATATACGATGGAATGGCCATTGATAATTTCAACTTCCGGATTCTGCTGGCCCGTGATGCCGCTCTTTCCGGGCTGGTGAGCCCATCCGGCTCCGCCCCTTCAGGCACGGCGACGCCGGTGCAGGTTACCCTGAAAAATGAAGGGGTTACCTCGCTGACTGCCCTTGATTTCTATTATGAATTTAACGGCGCACTTTCCGGTCCTTTTCCCTGGTCCGGGAACCTGCCGACGGATTCTTCGGAACTGGTCACCTTGCCTTCCCTGGTACCGGTACCGGGTCCCAACAGCCTGCATGTTTACCTTTCGTATACGACCGACCTCAATCATTTTAACGATACCCTCCATCATGCCTTCACCGGTATCCTGACGGTTCCGGTGCCCTATTTCAGCGATTTTGAAAACGGGGCGACGGGATGGGACGTGTATGCGCACCCGTTGGCTCATACCTCCTGGGAACTGGGGTTGCCGGCCTTCGGATCCACAACCGGCGCCTATTCGGGTGCGTTTTGCTGGGATGTCAACCTGGATACAGCCTGCGGGAATCTTGCCAACACCATTCTTTACACCCCGGTTTTTGATTTTTCAACCGCGGGAAACAGCCATCTTTCATTGGCCATCAATTATGATACGGAGCCGTTTGCAGACGGATGCAGGATGGAATATACCACCAATGGCACGATATGGCAGAATCTCGGAACACTGAATGACCCGGCGGGAACCAACTGGTATAACACGACCTTGACCAGCGGAGATCCGGGCTGGTCCATCGTTTCCGGGGGCTGGAAAACAGCGGGATTTCCGACCGGCTTCCTGGATGGCTTAACCTACGTCCGATTCCGTTTTGTATTTACATCTGATTTTGTTTTTAACTCCGCAGGTTTTTCAATGGATGATTTTAACATCAGCAACTCGGCGGGCATGAATGAAAATACCGTGTCCGGCCTTCAGGTTTATCCTTCCCCTGCAACCGATATGATTTTTATACGTCTTCCGGATAACTGGAAACAGGTGGACGGTATCAGCCTGAAAGATGTTACCGGCAGGGAAGTGCATCCGGATATTGACCGGGCTGGAAATGACCGGTCCTGTCGTTTATTTATTGAACATTTGAGTCCGGGCCCGTATCTGGTTGAAATAAGGGGCAGCGGACAGACAGTGCACAAATGGCTGATGAAAAATTAATGGCGAAATCATTACGTTCTTCTACCTTTACCAAATGGTTAGAATTTTAAAATCCAACATGATGACAAAAAAAGCATTCATTATACTGTTATGCATGACCCTTTCAGGCATAGAGGCTTACGCGCAGGTTATCTGTATCCTGTGTTACCAGCAGACCGATTCCATCAGTTCCGGTGTAA
>CAYWHE010000116.1:0-12654 GCA_964458125.1 uncultured Flavobacteriaceae bacterium
CGTATATGACGAGGAAATTGCTTTTTCGACTGATAACTACCTGGGCGAAGTGTATACCTGCGGAACTACCAGTGCAATGGATTTCCCGGTATCAACAGGCCCATTTAACCAGTATAACGGAGGAAACCTGGATGGTTTCGTAACCAAATTTTCCGACGATGGCCAAGTGCTATACTACGCCACCTTTATTGGTGGTTCCGGTACCGATGAAATCAAGTCCATGCGGTATAATGTTAACAGCGGGTTGTTATTCGCCGGCGGGACCGATTCACCGGATTTCCCGCTGCAATCGCCGTTTGATCCCAGCCTGAACGACGGAACCAACCTGGTGGCCACGGATTGCATCCTGGGATCGCTGAATGATACCGGCTCGGTATTGCTTTATTCCAGTTATTTTGGGGGTCGTTCCGATGATTACCTGTTTTATAAAGGAAACCCGCAATCCGTTTTCAGTTCCAATTCCCTGCGAAGAGGAAACGGCAATAAAATATTCCTGGTTGGTTCAACCCGATCAACGGATTTTCCGATTATCAACGGTTACAGTTCCCAGTTAAACAATGGAGGTGCGGATACGACACGCTACGACTCCTTTTTAGCCTGCTTCAATACTTCGGGAAGTGTACTTACGTATTCCACCTTCCTGGGTGGTGGCGGTGATGACCTGGCCAATTCACTGGTGCTCAGCCAACCTTACGCCTATGTAACCGGATCCACACGATCGGTTAATTTTCCGGTTACTCCACAAGCCATGCAATCGACCAAGGGCAGTCTGGAAGATGCCTTTCTTGCACGCATCAATATTACACTGTCGGGATCAGCTTCCCTGGAGTATTCCACCTATTTCGGCGGGAATGGCGCAGACATTGGCACCTCCCTCTGTAAATTCTCCCCGGATACCATTTACATGCTCATGTCCACCACTTCGGGAAATTTGCCCGTTTTGTCCTCCTGGTCCTACACCTTTACCGCCAATGGCACGCAAACCTATGACCAGACCTTCAGCGGGCAGGAAGACTGTTACATCGCCCGGTTCGCATTTCCAGCCGGAACTCCTTCCCTTCTTCATTCAACTTATTTCGGCAGTGGCAATACCGATGTTCCCAATTCCATCATAACCGACAAATACGGCAACCTCTGGTTTGTGGGTGAGGTATTTACCGGACTTGGCCTGCAGTTCCCGCTTACCAATGACGCCTACGACTATGTCACGAACGGGGCTCACGATTGCTTTGTTTCTTCCATGACCGCCGGGCTGGATAAACTCCGTTATTCAACCTTTCTGGGGGGTGATGACTTCGATCATGCCTTCAGTGTACTGGTGACACCCGAAGATGAACTCTTTATGTCGGGATTTACGATGGAATCGGCCGGCATCAATTTATTTCCTGTCGGCCCCGTTTTCGATACCATTTTATCCGGTCAGGAAGGTTTTGTGGCCAAATTTAATATCTGTAACACGCCTCGTCCCACGGTTACATCCTCTCTACAGGCATGCATTGGCAGTCCTTTTACGATATCAGCCGGTCCGGGTGATTCCATGGCCGTATTTAAATCGGGCTTCGCTGTTTATGGAGATACCGCAACGGCTTATACCATCGGTAATTTTCAGGCTACCGACACCGGCACCTATAAACTGGTGATCTATGATTACAGCGCCTGCACCGATACGCTGTATGCCACCATTTCCGCTTATCCGGAACTGACCTGTTCCATCACCGTTAATGACGACACCCTCTGCGAAGGACAATTGCTCAACCTGAACAGCACACACAACAATACCGCCGGCCCCTATACATTCGACTGGGAAAAAAACAATTCCTTTCCGGCCATTGATACCCTGACCACCGGCAATCCCCCGGCCATGGTTACGGACGCCGGCTATTCGGGAACGTATATACTACAGGTTGTTGATGGCAACGGCTGCATGGCTGTGGATTCGGTCCTGATTCAGGTTGACCAGGTCCCCGTTGATTTTATTTCACTCTCCTCCGATTCGGTTTGCCGGAATACCCCTTACCAGCTTTGTACAGATTCTGCCTATGTGGCTTATTCCTATTCCTGGACAGGTGCCGTTACCGGCCCCGTAAACAGTCATTGCGTTACGCTGCTTACCGATACAGGTACTGCCGGAAATCCTTATAGCTCCGTAATTACCATTTCCCAAGGGTCCTGCAGCATGAGCGATACTTTTCTGCTTTATGTCTTTGACCCCCCACAATTGAATTTTACCGGTGATTCTTCCGTTTGTGAAGGCACATCTGTATCCATACAGTTCAGCGCATCAGGAGGTTCAGGCGGTTATCAGTGGCAATGGACCGGTCCGCAGGTCAATCCTGGCGGAACAGGCTCACTGATTCAGTTGACGACTGTGGACACGGCCGATTCCGGAACATACCTGATGACGGTTACCGACCTGACCGGCTGCCAGGTTCAGCAGGCCTTTACGCTATCAGTCCAGCAGGCACCGAACATCAACAGCATAACGGCCACCCCATTTTCTGTCTGCTTCGGAGATTCCGTCTCTATCAGTTCAACCGTTACTCCGGGCCAGGGGACTGTCACAACCTTTCAGTGGATGACCGACAACCAGGGTTTTACCGGTATCAATCTGGGTGCTTTTGTTGTGGACACCCTTTCTCCCGGAAGCCATTCCCTCAACCTGGTCGTGACGGACGGCAACGGCTGTATGGATTCCTTATCGCTGCCCCTGGGGGTTGTGGTTCATGCGTTACCGGATACGGCATCCCTGTTGATTCCCGACCTCAGCCTGGCCTGCAAAGGTTCACAGAATATCAGTCTTTATGCGGGATGTGACTCTGCTGCACATTGGACCTATCTGTGGACCGGCGAAAATCTCGGGAACAATATAGATTCCACCGCCTGTTCGATTGTACTGGATATTTCCGAATCGTCACCGGATCCATTTTATGTCACTGTCTCCATCATGGATGAAAACGGATGCAGGATACAGAAATCCTTCGAAGTAGAGTTATCCGGCACCATTATCAGCCAGGGAATCGTTGTAAAAAAGAAAAAACCGTCAGCAGCAGATGCTACCCTGATGGTACTGGACAACACCGCTGCAAAATATCAGTGGGGCTATGATTTACATGATCAAAGCCGAAGTTCCATCGTGCAACCCGGCGAGCGATTTCAGACGTTATACCTGCCTGTTGACCATACCGACACGCTGGATTATTGGGTGGAACTGACCCGCGATGACTGTATAACCAGGATTTACTATTCAGGCGCTTATGCAAACGGCAAACCTCATGTGGTAACCGAACAAGATGCCGATCTTGGTTTTTTGGTTACCCCCAATCCCGTTCATGGAACGGCAACCTTATTGCTGACCGGAAATTATACGGGTGAAATCACCATCCGCCTGATGAATGGATTTGGCCAGGAACAATCGTCGGCCACCGTATCCAAAACGAGTCCGCTTCTTTCCTTTCCAATAAACCCGGATCCATATTCTTCCGGGATTTATTTCATACAGGTAACGCCGGAAAACGGAAATCCCCTGTTCGGAAAAATTGAAATAACCCGTTAACAGAACCTCATGAAAAATAACAGGCTCCTTTTTTTCCTGCTTATCTTTTTTCATCCGGCCGCTTATGGACAACTCACAGCGCCGGAATACAAACAGGTTTATAACAGGGTTGATCATATCCTCCAGGAGTATATCCGTACGGCTTCCTTTTCTGAACCAAAGGGCGTTACCTGGAATACAGCATATGAAGAGTCATTCGAGAAACTTTTCACCAATGAAAATGCACTGATCTATGATGATATTAATGCCAGCGTTCCCACGGAGAACAGGTCGTATGAACTCCACGAGGTGCCGCTAAAAAAATATGTTGCTTCGCTGAAACAGTCCTTTCCAAACGGCATACAGGTTACGGCAAAGGCCTTCCGGGTGTTATCAGAACCCCTGCTGACCGTTACCAAAGTCCCCGGACTGCCAACGGAATTCAACCTCGATATTGTGGCAGGTAAAAAGGTGGAAGGGATCAACGCGGGCGGGGCTTCCTTTTCCAATGACGATACTATTCGTATAACGGTTAGCGTGATCATGGATCCATCGGGGAAATTGCTGACGGATCAGACCAGGATCAGGTCCATTTCAAAAATTGGCGAATCTTTCCGGGTGCTGAATGACCAGGATCTGGACGGGGTAATTGACGGAGCGGATGCATGCCCGCTGGAGAAAGGGGCCAAAGCCAGCAACGGCTGTCCGGATGATGATGGGGACGGGATAAACAACAGCCTGGACCGTTGCCCGAATACCTATGGCAGCATCAGCAATAACGGATGCCCGGGGGATTATTTTACAAGGTCCCTGGAATTGAAAGCGGCAGCAGGCGGATCATTTAATAACCTGAAACTGACCAGTTCCATTCTGGATCTGGAAAACAACTATACCCCATGGACAACCGGGAAGGAATATAACGCCGACTATGTCATTAAAGAGGCTTCATCCATTACAGCTTCGGGTTTTCAATTTTCATTTTTCAGCGCGGGAGCCGATTTAAATTATTATTTTAAAAATTCTAAAAAGACCGGTTCGGGGATAAAGGAACTGAGCCGCAATCTTGGTATCGGTTTTGGATTTCGGTATACGACCTTTACCAGCAATTTTGATTTCACTGATTTTACGGTTGCTTACCGGGATGATGGTACTTCCCTACATTCACAGAGCTCAGGCGGTACCGTTTTTTATGAAAAAATTGCCCGCTTTCAGCGAATACATTCCCTTCACGAGGAAATGAAACTTAACGACCTGACGGTGATGATCAACCTCAACTTCCGCAAAAAACTGGCAGAGGGAAAATTCACGTTCAACCTGATGTTAAGCCCGTTGATTTCCCTGTTAAGCGGGGAATCTGCCTATACGCTCAATGCCGACTTCGGGGAAATCTGGCAGCATGATTCCGTTCAAACGGACTGGGATATCAGCCTGGCAGAGAACTGGGTTGAACTGACAAGGGAAAATTATCCGTATGGCTATACTACAGCCGAGCTTACCGCTTATTTTGAAAACCTGTATTCGAATAAAATCGCTGATGTCGGCCTGAATACAACCATTCAAAAAACGAAGAAATTGAATCCGGTAACTGGTTTTGGAATAGGTGCCACTATTGGCATTTCATATTTTATCAGCAAAGCCAGCAGCATTGGGCTGGGCATACAGGTTCAATATGCCTCTTACAGCCAGTCTCCCGGGAACTACCGCATCATTGACAAACGAAGTGTTGGCTATGACCCCGTGTTCAACGGCAGCGGCAGCATCAGCAACATCAGGGTAGGCACCGGTTTAACATACACCATAAATTTTTAAGGATGACAAAAACGGCCATCACACTTCTGAATATTTGTTTTTATTTCCTGCTGAACAACACCTCATTCGGCCAGAAGGAACTGAATTTATTTTACATCAGCGGGTCGGCACACGAACAAAATTCCGAACTCCGGATCAGCGACAAGCAGCTTGATCAGTTTTCAGAACACCGGAAACAGCTAAAAGACAAATCCGTATTGGCTTATTTCAATAATCTGAATTATCCGGTCATCACATCAAGTTTCCGGGATGAGGACATCGGTGGTTTTATGGCTGCCATCCATGACTCAGCATCCCGGGAAGAACCGGATTATGCATCTGTAAATGCCGCTTTCAGGGATCATTTATACAGCCAGGAAAGCGGCCGGGACCTGGATCGGCTTATCTTTCATTTCTTTATGAGCGCCCGTGCCCTGGAAAATGCCGCGGTGAAACCGGAAGCATCTTTGTACTCCCTGCCGGCTGAAATACTGCATGTCCTTGGTGCCCCGAATGCCCATGCCCGGGTGATTTTATATTATGACAAATCCAAACTCACCATTTCAGAAGACGAGATTTATGCTAAACTGAGTTTTTATATGCCGGGAGAAAAAGTAACTTTTCAGTTTAACCCGCTTTAACAAGATTTCCGTTTATTGATTTCCTTCATAACCTGCGCCTCGAAAAGACCGGCGGCCAGCCTGGCGAATAGTCTTTTTCTCAATTATGCCAGGCAAAGAAAATGGTGGAGCCCTTGTTTACACCAAGGCTGTCGTCATTTCGCTGGAGCTTATTGGCCTCCAGGAAAAATTCGTAGTATTTCATCGTATAGAGGCTGCCGTGATTTTTCCGGTTGAATTTGCGCATGCCCTTCTGCCAGGGATCGTTTAAATAGAGTACGGATTCAATGTCATTGTCTGTCGAATTATCTGCATCGTTCACGCAATAATCCATTCCCGTGATCAACCGGAAATGACTGTCATTGATATTGTGAACACCCATGGCATTAAAAATCAGGGGGCCGTTGACACTTCTTAGCGCCGTGAACAGATGCCTGGCGGACTGGGGTCTCCTGGTTTCAACCTGAAAACCCAAACGCCTGAATGTCCGGTTCGGATCAGTGCTAGGAATTCCGTCAAACTGTTCGGGACTCATGCGGAATTCCTTATACCTTTCGGCCTCCTTACCGGGTTTCAGGGCAGGATCCGTACAGGCTGAATTATCCCTGTTATTACAGTTGTCCAGCGCTTCCAGGGCCATCGCCTCCGATTTAAAATGCGCCAGGTCCAGCAGTTTCCGGTATTTCAACACCATGGCCATGCAGGCAAAAGCACAATTTCCCGCCGTTGTTTGCGGAATCAAGGGCACTTCAAACTTTATACTTTCTTTAACAATCAAACCCATAATACTTTGCTCCTTTTTTTATTCCCGGACAGGGGTTATAACCATTCCTCCTTCTGCATCAATATCCGGGGACTTCTTTTCATATAAAGTATAACCTGCCGCTATTTGTCCAGGGATATTTTCTGTACACTGCGCATAGCTGACCAGTCATGATGCACCCATGTCAACTGGTAGGTTTGCGCACCGACATGGTAACCCATGGCGATTATTTTGGCTATGTTTCCGGGTCTTTTCACATAAAAGAGGGTTACACCCCCGTTTGCGCCGGCCCCGTTGGAAACGTGGTAGGTGGCATCACCCCGGAAGGTGTAACGCGTATTGCCTCCGCCGCCGCCGGCTCCACCCGGGTCAGCCTTGATGTTGCCTATGCAGCTTTTCAGTTTCTGCTGGAGGACGGCATTATAACTCCTGCTGTCTTTCCCCTGAAGCCACTCCAGGGCCTGTTCATCGGTCAGGTTACCCATCTGCCCTTCTCCAATATCTCCGGTTAAGTTCATGGAATCTGGTTTAAGGTGCTAATTTAATCATATTATAAGGAAAAACATCTTTGCAGATTAAATAAATTTATGAAAAAGAACCGGCAGGGTTTCGCCTTAAAAAAAATATTCCTGCTGACACATCACTTATGATATTATACATTACTTTTAATCCATCTGAAAAAAACAACCGATGGAACCCCTTGAACTTTGCGCATGGCATGAAAGCGGACGCGTGGTTTTTGCCTACCTGAACGGCTATACCTGTGACGGAATTGAACTGTCGGAAGACGGTGCCGGAAGCGGAAAATCAAAACTGAATGCCGGGGATGAAACACCCCTGGTGCAGGCCCTGATCAGCGGGAAAACAGCGGGCATCCGCGCCGATGACCCGGACAAAGCCATTGCGGTGGCGAGAAAGCTGCTTAAAATATACTGCGCCGGGTCCTGTTCCCGTATTTATTTTGAACTTGCCGGCAAAATTGATGCTGAAACCGAAATCGACATTCCCGGTCAGGACCTCCGCTACATTGAACTGATGGAACAATTTTTAGTTGCACATGACCCGGATTACAAGGACGGCTTTGTAAACAGGCTCATGACAGGAATATTTAACGACCTGGGAAAGGAAGAAACCCGGAAGCCCATTGAAGTGCTTGCCCGGCAACTGCTGAAATCGGAAGACAAACCCTTCAGCCGCTTTCACGTGGAAGATGCCTTCCGCCTGGCCGGGTTCAAACCGCCCCGTCAACAGGAAGCCAGACGATTCAACTTCCAGGTCGAGGAGGACCACATTCCCAAAGCACCTGAACCCATTTATTCAGTGAATGAAGCCCGGCTGGATAATGCCCTGAAAGATTTCCTCCTGATGATTAAATCCGACTGGTCGCAGGAGGAAGCAGACGTATCGATTCAATATCTGAAAAGTCTGTTTAAGAAATTCGGGGGATAACCTTTTCCTGAAGATTAACAAATAATCTGTTCGGAGTGCCGTGATCCTGCCGGTGAATCAGGCGCTACCCGCCGGCCCCGCCGCTCATCCTGAAACGGCTGTCATGATTACTTTTCAAACGGGTCTCATCTCTGGAAATGAATTTCCATCCGAACGAAAACAAAATCCGGCTGGGGTTTTTCCAAACGGATCCGGCACGCTTTTCTGCCGAACAGGCAAACATCAGCATGCCGGAAGCCCTGCCCCCGTTACGAATATTTCCGGGGATCATCCGGCCAGTATTTTGGATCAAGCAGGCCCATTTTAACAAGTTCCTTTATGTTTACATTCCTGGGTTTGATCACGTCCGGGGTTGTCGTTTCACCCTTTTTTGGTTTCTCTCTCTTTTTTTCGTAGCTGACCTTACCGGCACCGGCTTCAAAAATTTTAAAACCTTTTCCCAGGTAGTATTTCTTTCCTTCAAAGAGGCCGTTCTTCGGATCTGCAACTGCCGTTGGATTTGGAATCACGATTGGCTTTGACACGGGCGGAGGTCCGATTTTATAATGCGCCTCAAAAAAATAATGATTCGGGTTCTCATCCTTCTTGTTAAGCTTTTTAAAACTCAACACGTATATGCCAAGCGTTGGATGGAGGTATACTTCCTTTTCAAGCAGGAAAACCGCTTCAGGAATATCCTGCCAGGGATTTTTACCCACCACTTTCTGGTTATACCGGTACCGTTGAATGCCTGTTATTTTGCCGGCCACCCGCGGATAGGCGGATATCAGGGCCGGCAGCATGACACTGTGATCATCCGGGCCATGACCTATGGGACCATCATTCCCGGCCTGGGTGAATTTCTGGTCCGGATCGGCCGCCACACAAAACGGCGGGTCCTGGGTCGGGGACTGGAATTCCACCAGTTCCTCCGTAATGATGTCTGCCAGTTCCGATAGAGGCCCTCCCCAGCTTGATTCCCAGGTCAATTTGTGAACATGGAGGAACTGCAAAGGGCCTAAGGGGATCTTTTTATTAGCAGGATCCTTGCTTCCGACTTCAAGCCTGACATCGGTTTCAACGCCATTAAGCAACGCTTTATAACTTCCTTCAACCACCTGGAACGCCTCAAAGTGCATGCGCGGATTGCAGGGTGTGGCCCCCGTTGGTACATGTTTGGTAATTAAGACGGTGGTGCTGTCCCTGTCCTTCGTATTCACGATCCAGCCCCTGAGCTTCAACAGGCATTTTCCGCAGAATTTTGCCTTCCAGTCCCCGCCGGGACCCATCCGGTGAGCAAATTCAGCTTTGGTTACCTTCGTCGGAATATACCCGTCATTATGCAGGTAAGACATCACGCAATTGTGATCGGTATTATCATGATCGTCCGCCTTCTGAGGCCGGATATAATGATGGTGTGCCAGATACAGGCAATGGGCGATTTCATGGGTATATAAAAACCCGTCCTTGAGTTCCTTTCGGTAACGTTCACTGATGTAAACGCCCCCTCCTCCGGTACCGGTGCAACTGCTTCCTTCATCGGCCTTAATTTCCACTCCGTTTTCCTTAAGTCCCTTAAAAATCATGCAGCGGACCACGATGATTCCCGGTCGCTTCGTCTTCCCGATAATGCCCCGCATAAAATCGCCGATGCTGGGTTTCATGTCAGGTTCTGTCCTGCCCATGGTCACCCGGGTCATCAGGTTATTAAATTCAACGGGTGAATATTTTTTAATGGACGACAATGACATTTCAAAAGGATAGTTTTGTTCCGGATCAAATTTGGCAATGTTCCTGTCGGCGCGGTGAAGCGTGCTTTTGTCGGCGCTTGAAACATCCACTCCGTGGTTCCATTCCGCAATGATAAAATCAACATAGGGATCAGCGTCCCTGACTTTTGCAACAGGAATGACTTCGCTCATTTTGCGATGTTCAAAAAAAGTCGTTACATCCAGTTCAATAAAAGCCGATTTAAAACTTTCCACGGTCTCATCCCAATTGACTGCCGGAGCCTTATCGGGTCTCCAGTCGATGACATCGGTGATGCGTCTTTTTCTCCAAACCGTTAGTTCACCGGTTTCTGCTTTAACAGCCTCCGTGTTATTCAAGGCCATCAGGTCATCCCTGTTGGGAAGGTTATCAAAATTAATTTCGGCACGGATGATGAAATTATCACCTGCCATATGGGAACCTCTGAACAATACCGCCGTTTGACCATAACGTTTATGCTGATCGTCAGCGGTATAAACCTTGGAGGCGGCCACCGTATTTTCAAGTTTCTTAGTTTTTAATTTGCTGTCATCGCTCATCTTAACCGGGAAAATATCCAGCAGGGCAGAAAAGTATTCGTCCGTGGGTTTGACGCCACCGCATTCTTCCGGACAATTGTCCCTTCCATTATACCGGTCTCTGATGCGTTTGTTTACCTGTGTCACATAACTTTTTGATACGGTTGTGGAAAGGTTATTTATATACGGCGGCAAAAGGGAAAGGTCCTCCGGTGGATCCAAAACTGTCCATTTGATTTCGGTACCAGCCAGAACCTGTGGTGCGACCACGCCATCCCCGGTGCCCGTGGAATCCTTTCTGGATTTCAGGAAAATCTGCGCCTCAATGGGGCATTCAAACCTGTCGAGTTTTTCATTTTCCAGTATATGGTGGCCATCAATCAGATTATAATTCGTGCTGCCCGACTTTCCATCGGTATAAACAAAGTAATTGTTCTGTATATAAATTTTTGATTTTTTGCCCTTTTGTTCAATGATGCTTTGATCTTCGAATAATTCCACTTTATTATCATCACCGGAAATACTATTTAAAAAATATTCGTCCAGGGGGTTATCCGTTTCCGGATGGCCGAACATTTCATAGGTATAGCGCATAACCGCCCGTTTGGTCTGTCCGGTTAATTTGCCATTCACCGGTCCCGCAAAATATCCGAGTTCATTTAACCGGAACTGAACCCATTTCAGATGATCCTCATAATTAGGGTCATCGTTTCGTGTCGGATACCTGCCCTGTTTGGCAGGAGGGCTGCCGGGATCCTCCAGGTAGGAACCCTTTTTAAGTTTAATGCTGTGATACAGGACATTGGTTTCCTTTGATTCACTGACAAAATCAGGAGACCGGGTAACCAGGGTTAATGTATAAGGTCCCAACAGGGGCGTTATCAGCTTATCCTTCAAGGCTCCTTCCCGGCAATTGGTTTTGCCATTCCATTTCAACAACTTATTGTTGCCGTCCGCTTTCTCACCGGGATTTAACTGATATTCATATACGACGTTGGGGGTATGAAACTTACTGCTTACCTGTAAGAACACCTCTGCCTCCTTTAATTTATTGATGTTGTATCGGATCTCCAGGTTTTCATCATCCTCCAGGCCGGTTGGTATAAAGTGGGGATCGCATTGAATGATTTCCAGCAGGACACATTCAAGCTCCAGCTTCTGAGGAGGCTGATTTTCCGGTTGTGTCTGAAACCGGTAGGAATCCTTAACTTCATAGCCGGCATACCGTTCCTTCAGCAACTGGATTTCAATATCCTTTTGTTCTTCAAAAAACCCAACCTGTATGCACCCGTCCCCGTTTGTCTGGGTAACCTTCCATTTCTTATCCTGCTCCCTGAAAAATACCGGCCTGCCGGACAACTTCTTTTCCGAAACCGCTTCCACCACCTGGATATGCAATTCATATTCGATTTCTTCTTCTTCCCTGGCAACCGGCTCGTGGTTATGAGGTGATGCACATCCCGCCGAACTTTTCCCTGCATCCTGGTATGGACTTGCCGGTGCGGGTTGGTCAGCGGTTCCTGTTGTTGACGTGTGCTCCGGCTCATGCACCGCAGGCTGCTTGACGGCCACGGGCTCATCATCACCGGACGCGGCACGTGCGCCTGTTGATCCGGCCGGATTACTCTTTCCGCCTGCCGGCGTCCGTCCGCCACCTATCGTTACCGGTGTGCGGGAACTCTTTTCATCATCGTCTTCTCGTTCCGTTCTGCTGACGAAGGCCCAGATATTTCCCCCGGAACCTGTTCCCCCTGATACGGGAAGTTCGTTTAAACTGCCTGTTTCCGATAATTTACCAGGTTGTATGGTTTCGATACCTGTTGAAGAACCTGAACCTCCTCCATCGGTAAACTTCCAGGTATTTCCGGGATTTCCTTCTGATGGACTGGTGGCTACCTGATTTCCCGCATTTTCATTTCCAACCGGGACCCGGGGCGCTGAATTTTTTTCGTTGCTGCTTTTCCCTGATTCGGTATGGCTGATTTCCGGAGAGCCGGAAACGGGTGTACTTCCCAGAACTGAACCAGGTGTGTTTTTACCACTATTAATAATTACTCCTCCGGCACCCGCACCCGTAGCCCCTGCAGCACCAGCAACTGCTGAGCCATAACCATTGACCTGATCTGTTGCAGTGTTGGAAGCGTCATTTCCTCCTCCTGATCCCGAAGTGCCACCTGTGCCTGCCGTTGACTGGGGTGCAGCGTTTCCTGCCTGTCCTGCATTTCCAGACGGTGC
>CAYWHE010000117.1:0-12552 GCA_964458125.1 uncultured Flavobacteriaceae bacterium
ACGGAGGTAGTTTTCTACCGGCCTTTTCTTGTTGCTTTTCACATAAAACCCATCGACTGGCATAAAACATTATTGATCCCAGGCACTTCCAGCCGATTTTCCTGAAAAGGAAGGAAATCAAGCCATCTCCGGTTGATATTGCCAAATCCATTACTTTTGTACTCTACATTGATTTCCCGGTTGCAACCGGAATCAAAATCAAATTAAATCCCATAGCATGTGCCGGGTGTAAAAAAAATCATTTCAAGCTTACTGGTCCGTCTTCCCATGGTGGGACATTCCTTTAGAGACTGGCTGGACTTCCGTAAAAATGCCTGTTACCCGGCCGGGCATTACTATTCCCCTATAATTTCAAAGGAGGAGGTCCGTGCAGCAGAAAAACAAATATGGAAGGAACCCTTGCCCGGGGAGGTGGCCGGCATCAGGCTGAACACAGAGGAACAACTCCTTCTGCTGCAAAAGCTTTCCGCTTATTATCCGGAACTTCCATTCACAGATGTGAAAGAAAAGACGCGGTATTTTTTTAGTAACGACTATTACTCCTATACGGATGGAATCATATTGTATTCCATGATACGTCATATTCGTCCAAAGAGAATCATCGAAGCCGGGAGCGGATTTTCATCGTCCCTCATGCTCGATGTCAACCAGTTGTTTTTTCAGAATAAAATATCCCTCACCTTTATCGAACCAAACCCCGAACGCTTGTATTCCCTGATGTCAGAGGAGGACCGGTCCACATCCAGGGTCATCCGCTCGCCCATACAACAGGTTGACCTGTCCATTTTCAGGACGTTGGAAAAGGGGGATATCTTATTTATTGACAGCACCCATGTTTCCAAAACCGGCAGTGATGTCAATCACATCCTGTTTACCATTTTACCTTCTCTTTCCCCTGGTGTGTTCATTCATTTTCATGATATCTTTTATCCTTTTGAATACCCCAAAAAACTGGTTTATGAAGGAAGGAACTGGAACGAGGATTATCTGCTCAGGTCCTTTTTAATGTATAACAACCAGTTTGAAATTCGTTTGTTCGCTCATTACCTGCATGAAATGCATCCGGGCTCCTTTGAAAAAATGCCGCTTTGTTACCGGAACAAGGGTGGGGATTTGTGGCTGGAAAAAAAATAAAGCAGATCTACAGGCGTCTCCCGGGGCCTGTTCAGGTCAGCTTCATTAAAAGGGCTGCCTTTATCGCATTGAAATTCCTGGTATAAAATTTTTTCTTGCTTTGAACAATGAGTTCACTCCGTGGCGCCTTGCTCTTACCCATGTAATGCATGACAATACCCGAGGGTTCATAACCGATCCGGTATCCCAGTTTATGAAAATCCATGCACCATTGGGTATCCTCATAATACATAAAATAATCATCATTTAACTGATGACCGGGCAATAAACCGAGAAGCTCTTTTCTGAACATGAGGAAGGTGCCCCATACGCTGTCGGGTTCCAGGTAAGATTTGTGATCATGATAAGGCCCCAGTAACAGTCTCGCCCTGACAGCGGACGGCAATAATTTATGGAGCCTCAGGCGCTCAGCCAGGTTTAGGCTGATGGAAGGAAAACGCTCGCATTGCTTCTGTATGGTACCGTCCGGAAATACCAGCCTGACGGAAACGGCAGCCAGCCATTTTTTTCTTTGGAGGCAGTTAAACGCAATCTGAATGGCATTGTTCATCAGTTCCGTATCGCTGTTGAGCAGCAGGATACAGGTTCCTGAGGCCCGCCTGATGCCGGCATTGTTTCCCTTTGCAAACCCGGTATTCCTGTTGTTTTTGATCAGGATTACAGAAGGAAATTGCCGGAGAAACAAATCGGGATCGCACTCCGTGGAGGCATTGTCCACCAGGATGATCTCCAGCCGGATGCCGCTGCTGTACCGGTAAACGGACCCAATGCAGCGGCAGGTCAATTCAAAGGTGTTGTAATTGATGATAATCACCGAAACCAGGGTCTCATCACCATCACCTGAAATGGTTGAAGGAGCTTTTGTCATGCGCTCAGGAAATCCGGCTGCATACCAGCAACTGGTACCCCCTCCGTCTCCGGCCCAGTTGTTTTTCAGGAATTTGCCCGTCGTATTTTTCAATGATTGTTGGCACGGATAAAAAGGCCTTCCTGTTGAGCTGCCTCAGTATCCGTTCATAAAAATCATACGGTATGGGAGTATGCAGCTGGAGAAAAACGCTGTCCACACGGAATACCCCGGAGATCAATTCCCGGAATCTGGAGAAACCCCATTCGTGCAGATGATATGGATTACGCGGATCATGATCAATATCCAGGTGCGAAATCGGTGTGGAAACAATAAAATGCCCGCCGGGCTTCAGGACATTTTTCATGGAAGTTAAAAACAAATCCGGATTACTGAGGTGCTCGATGGTTTCGAAACTCACCACCAGATCCGCCCATACACCGGGCTCAACCGTTGTGGCGTCCTGCACGGAAAAGGACAGGTTCGGACTGCGGTGGCGAATGGATGCATAGCGGATTGCTTCGGCCTCAATATCCCAGCCGGTTACCCGTTCAGCCGCTCCTTCTGTTGCCAGCAGGTAGGAACCCATCCCCGTACCGCAGGCCACATCAAGTACCGTTTTGCCCTTCGCATAGGATGCAACCCAGCGGTAACGCTGCTCGTGATCGGAATGCGTGACCGGATCGGTAAAACCCGGAAGCCACCGTTCCAGTTTCCCGCCGGTGATGATGGAAGAAAGGGTTTTCAGCTCATAATTCAGGCAAAAAAGTTCATCCTCCAGTTCCTCCGGTGTCTTCATATGATCGTCAAATTACTGCTCAACTCTTTATAAATTGAAATGACTTGCTTCCGGAATTTTATCTCCGGATGTTTCCGTAAACCGGTCCCTGTTTTCAAGTCGACACACCGGATTTCCATTGCATCCACTGAATGAAACAACCACTCGTCACAGGTCCTGAGGCTGGTTTCGTTCATTCACGTAACATGGAGCTTTCCCACTGAAGATCGGGTCTGATGGTACCAGGAATGATATTCAGATAGGGTGATTTTCTGTTGTTGATATTTTCGGTGACCTCAAAGGTAATGCAACTTTTCTCATTAAAATGAA
The DNA here is from genome assembly GCA_964458125.1 of uncultured Flavobacteriaceae bacterium. Lineage (GTDB taxonomy): Bacteria > Bacteroidota > Bacteroidia > AKYH767-A > OLB10 > CAYWHE01. The sequence continues at coordinate 3,090 of CAYWHE010000117.1, forward strand.
GGGTCATGGTGGAAATGGACGTCAGGGTCACACCTACGATATAGGTACCGTCATTCAACAGGTTGGCCGGAATCCAGACTGTACTCCTGTGCAGGCCCGCATCCGGAAGGCTTTTATCATAGGGATGGATCGTAACAAAAACACATTCTCCCCCAAGGCGGAATAGATGGATATTCGGATACGGCTGGTGATCATCGACCAGCAGCCGGTAGGTCATTTCAATACCGATTTCCTGGTCTATGCTGATGCTTTGCAGCGTTCGGCGCTCCCGGTCAATCATCCGGACGCTTTCGAGGCGGGCAACCGAATCGCCCGGTTGTTTCGGCTGACGGAATTGAACTTCAGTGGTGACAGCGCTTTCCAGTTTATTATAGATGTTCACCACCTCATCGGTTTGACCGTCTTTAAAAAGCTGACCGGACTTCAGGTAGATACATCGTGAACAAAGGGAGTTGATGGCCGTCATGTTATGACTGACAAACAAAATGGTACGGCCACTTTTACTGATATCCTCCATCTTGCCAATGCATTTCTTCTGAAATTCAGCATCACCCACGGCCAGCACCTCGTCAATGATGATGATTTCAGGTTCGAGAAAGGCAGCCACTGAAAATGCCAGACGGAGCGACATACCGCTGCTGTAATGCTTGAGGGGTGTATCCAGGAACCGCTCAATGCCGCTGAACCCGATGATCTCATCCATTTTGGAATCGATTTCCCTTCGCTTCATGCCCAGGATAGAACCGTTCAGATAGATGTTTTCCCTGCCTGAAAGTTCCGGATGAAAACCAGTGCCGACTTCCAGCAGACTGGCGATACGTCCCCTGCTGATGATCCTGCCTTTGGTGGGTGGTGTAATTTTGGAAAGAATCTTCAACAAGGTCGATTTACCCGCACCATTCTTACCGATGATACCGACACTTTCACCGGCCTGAAGAGAAAAGGTGATTTCATTTAAGGCGTAAAACTCTTCCGTTGTTGTTCCTGATTTTTTGAACAGGGACATCATGGAATCGCGTATGCTGAGATAGGCCTGCCGCTCATGTCTGATGCGAAATTTCTTGGCAATTCCCTGAACCTCCAAAATTGGCTTCATAAAACAAGGAGCAATTTATTTTCCATTTGCGTGACGTGTGGAGGACAAAAATAGTTAATAATATGAATCTTGAGGGGCAACGATCCGGACAATATGGAACGAAGTTTTTGCGGTTGCAAAATCAAATCCTCCAGTTATGGAAAAACTGTAAATGGCCGGAGCCAGGCTGCCTGTAAGCCTTATTGGAATTGGGGGATCGTTCACCTTACCGGTGGCTGGCCTTTTAACGACTCGGCTACTTAAAATACACGGATATCCGGGAATCTGCCAAATGCCGGTTGAAGGATTATTTCGACCAGGTTTCGCTGAAAAAAATTGTCCGTGATATTAATTATCCCGGCACCCCTGAAGCATCCAGAGTCTCAGGCTGTCCAGGTCAGAGGCGCTGATACCAGGCGGCTCAGGAGGCATTACCGGCCATTCAACACCTACCAGTCGCTGTACCAGCAATGAATTATCCGGGTTAACGGAGTCCACATAAGGCGCTGTTGAACCGGAATAAAGTAATTGTTCATATGAAACAGCACCTCTTAAATCAAGAAAAGGGTGATTGCTGTTGTGACATCCAATGCAATAATCGTTAAACAGGGGCTGCAGATAGCCTTTGAAACTGATGTAATGAACGGATGAATCAACAGGCTGAACAGGTTTTATGGTAACGGGCCCCCTGTCCTTTTCACAGGAACCAAACAGGAGCAAGACTACCGTCCCTGCCACGATCAGGGTTAAAAATTTTTCTTTCATAGGATAAAAGGTAAGGGGATTCAAAATCAGTTGTTATTCAGCATGGAGAGCCGCTTTATTTTTTTCTTATGCCAGAAGGTTCTTTTCATATTAAATCCAAGGAAAAATTCCCCTTTGATGTAGTTGCATTGCTCTGCCGTATAAAGGTTTCCTTCCAGCAAACTGGCCGATGACGAGGCGATGATCTGGAAAACATGGCCCGCCGTTCCAAATTCATATCCAAGTGAAACCGGATATAGTTTGTTTTCGGTACGGTAGTTAATCACATAGGCATACTCCAACAGAAACGATGAATATGTTCCTGTTTTAACCGCCAAACTCAGTGGTAAAGCCATCGTATAATTCACCATTCCGGCCGGAACCAGGTTAAGGTAAATAAAAGCCGGTGACAATTGAAGCGACAGCCGTTCTCCGAATTTCCTGGAAACAAGCAATTGGGTCGTATAGGTCAACCGGTGTGTGAATTTATTTTTGAATGGTGTTACGCTGTCCTCAAAGTAAGTGTTGGGAGCTACATTCTTGAATTCAGCGGTATTGACGCCCACGTCAGCATAGATAGCCAGGCTGACCGGATACCGGTTATCCACACGTTGCCTCATGATCACTTGTTTGCCCAAAACCGTATAGGTTTTACCGGATTTGGCACGGCTCAAACCAAACATGGTGGTATTTCCAACAGGAAAAGCAAATCCAAACTGAATATTGGCGTTCAAGTCGGTACCCAGGAAATCGGTTACCACCGTCCGGTCTGTCTTTATGCTTCCAAACCGGTGCCTGAGCTGAAATTCAAAACCATACCTGCCTGGAATGGTTGTCGTAGGTATATTGATATGAATGGTATTCCGGAAGGTATTGGTAATGATATTTTCATCTTCCGGCAGTTGGGCAACAGCTGAAAAATTCAGGGTGATCAGAACCGCCAGAACTACCCGGTGCAGCGCAATGGAAGGGAATTTTCCTTTTCGTTTCATGGTATTGTTTATTCGCCTGGTATGGCGGCATCAGCAGAATTTTTATATTCCCTCAGGAAATAAACCAGCTGCCATCGCTGGGTGGGAGTCAGAACCTGACGATAGGATGCCATATTACCGCGTCCATTGGTGATTTTCCAGAACAAGGCTCCGTCTGTCTGACCCTGTACACGATGCTGCGAAAAATCCGCAGGCTTTACCGGAAGTGCCGCAGCCGCAGGTCCTTTACCATCACCATGAAGCCCATGACAGGTCCAGCATAAATTTTCAAATATTTTCCGGCCTCCTTTTAACTGATTCTCTGTTTTAGCCAGCGGATTACGAAGGGTGTCGGCTGAAAAAGGCGCTTTCCATTCTTCGATTTGCGTGACCCGCGTCATACCTGAAACAGCTATTGCAGCAATCGACAGGAGAAATAAAAATTTCACTTTTTCAAAACGTTTCATGGATCATTTCACATTTTTTTTTCCGTGTTCTTTACGCTGGATTCCATTTTGTGAAGAGCCATACGGGCATGGGGATGTTCCGGGTATCGTTCAATAAATGTTTTCATTTCATTGATGGCATCGGCTCTGTCTCCCATTGCATATTTAACCATGACCAGGTTATAGACTGCCTGCCCGTTTCCGGGTTGCATGTCAATAAGCCGTTCCAGGTGTTGCCTGGCCAGCTTATATTGATGTTGTTTCATATAGATAAAGGCAAGGTTATTCTCAATCAGGGGTGATTGGGGAAAACCGGGAGCCGCTTTCAGGAGATACGCCTCGGCCTCTTCCAACTGACCTGATCGGGCAAGCAACACCCCGGCCGCCAGCAGGGCATCCTGATTACCGGGTGCCTGCACAAGAGACTGACGGTAATGACTTAAAGCTTCCCGTATTAAACCATCCTTCTCCTCCAGGTGCCCGAGTGTAACCAATGCATCACTGCATAATTTCTTTTCATTTCCCGAATTGGCAAAACCAGATGTGATTTCACGCAAATGCGGCAAAGCCTGCTTTTCCCTGTTGGTGCCAATATATAATTTTGCCAACCTGAGTCTGGCTTCATCATCACCGGGAAGCTTGTCAACCATATCCTCCAGGTAGTCAACGGCCTCGTCCTGGTTATTTCGGTAAATGGCTATGGCGGCCAGCTGTCTTAACAGGCTTGGAGAACAGTACAGGCCGGCATCGTAAGTAACCCGCAGATGATCACAGGCCAGGTTCAGTTCCTCGCCGATGTCCGGGTTTTGATGACCCTTTGTGTCCTGGTTCGTAAATGCAATTTTGTTGTAATGCCACTCACCGGTAAGCTGGTTGAACCGGATAAATATACTGTGACCAAGAAACAACAGCAATACGGAGGCAAGACCGGTAAAAGCCTTGCCGTTAGCGGTCAACCGACCCGATTTTTTTAAAACAAACTGATTGATCCTGGAATATTCATCCTTGTACAGACGGTTCAGTTTCAGAATAACAGCGGCTGAAATGATGGCCAACGCAACAGCAAGCAAAAAGGGAATGGAATCATACAAACCAAAAAACGTGACGAGGAAGATCAAAAACAAACTCAGTAAACACAGATCTTCCGCTTTCGTATAGTCATAATGTTTCTTTTCTCCATTAACCCGGCTCAACGAATTCAGCAGGGATGGTTTGGTGAAACCGAAACGGATGGCATCATTCGGACAGGCCTGCACACAGTCCAGGTCCTTCAGGCAGTTCGGATCAACCACCTTTCCGAAATGTGCAATTTCCTTATGTACCCTGATATGTGAACTGCAAACGCTGGTGCATATTCCACACCGGCTGCAGTCGGCGGTTTTAATAATTTTGCCCGGAGCTATCCTGTCGGCAACAGCAAACAGGGCGCCGTATGGGCAGGCGTACTGGCAGAAACTGCGGGAACCCAGGAGGTAAATGATCAGGAATCCGCAAATGAAAAAGGTGAAGAGGGTAATCCCTGCACCCGGCAGGTTTCTCCAGAAATCATTCGTCACAAACGAGGCCCAGCCTTCCCCGTCGGATTGAACCTTCATCACCACGGCTGGAAGTCCTTTATATATCCGCTCAATCTGAGGAAGAATAAACATGTAGCCCATCCCGATAAACGGCACCCACAGCAGTGTCCTGGAACGGATGTGCTTGGCTTTGATTTTCAGTTTCGCCAACATCCATTCACTCATATCCTGCAAAGCCAGGATATGGCACATCCAGGAGCAGAAAAAACGGCCAGCTACCAGGGTGGACAGCATGGCCAGGCCCATAAAGATAAAACCGGCCGTCATGATACCCAGGTGCAGGGTGTACAGCACCTCGTTCAGTTCCAGGGGCGCAAGCGTCTGACCGGCAATCTTCCAGTGGGCAATATGAATTCCGATCAGGAGGTAGACGCTGCCCAGGCTGATGGCTCTCCAACGGCTATAATTTGGTTTACGGGCAGCTTTTTCCATTTCGATCTCCTTTCATTCCGCGGATTCCATTACGGATCCTCTCCCTCCGGAGCCATGTTTTTTACAGCACAATCAGCTTTCGATAATAGGTCCTTTCGTTCAGCATTAATTTTACAATCAACACGCCTTTGGGAAAGGTGGCCGTATTGATTTGAAGTTTGCTTCGTTTTCCGGCTGTGACCACCATATCCGCAGTATACCATTGGCGCCCCGACAGGTCGGCAACGGTCATGCTTCCATACCGGTCATGATGCGTGGCCAGCAAATCAACCGTGAAATTTCCGGTAGCCGGGTTCGGATAAACATCGATCAGCTGATCCACGAGATCATAATCCACGCCGCTGCAGATATCCACGATTGCCGTTGCTGGAATTTTCGCACTTGAACAGGAAGAATGTCCAACCTCAATTTCCCAGTCATAGAAGAAATAGTAAAAATTGGCCCCGGCGCTTGAACCGGTTATGGACAGGGTATCTGTAACGGTATAGGGATACGAAATTCCGGCGTTGCTCCTCCATAAATTCGGGGTACCGCTGACCGAAATCCTTAAATCAACACCCTGCGGAATATTAAAGTTGCAGGGCACTATAAATGCACCCTGGGGGATATAAAAACTACCGCTTTGAAGCAGTTGTCCTGCGTTGTTTAAAATTTCAATGGTCCTGTATCCGGCTGCGTTTGAATAAACCTTTACGGACTTCAGCAGGAATGGCTGGATGGCAGTGAATATCAGGTATTGCGAACCCGTAAAGTAACCGCCTCCGCCTGAACTGTCGGCTTTCCCGCAGTGAGCCAATGCACCCGGGATGTTGTGGATATCCTGTGCAAAATAAGTCGTGCTCGATGCAAGTGGTGATGTCGTGTACGTATTACCAGTTCCCACCAGGCTGTCGTTCTGGTCAAACCAGCTTACATCATTTCCTGTTGCGCTTAAAACGGCTGTTCCTCCTATGCAAATTGAATCACCGGTGGTAACGGGGTCTGAAGGTGTCGGCAGCAGAACGACTGCAAAGGAAGGAGAGGTGGCCGTACCACAATAATCGGAAACCGTAACCTGGTAAGAACCGGCCGGAACCTTGATTTCCTGGGTGGTGGCCCCGTTCGACCAAAGATAACTGAATCCTGCATTAGCGGTCAGGGTGACGGAATCATTGCCGCAAAGCGCGGGAACGATACTGCTGGATATGGTTGCCACGGGATTTCCGGGCGAATTTTGAAGGCTAAGCGTCACGGGAATCATGGTAAAGTTGTTATTCTCATTGGACTCTTCAAAATAATTGTGGGGATCCACTTCGTAATAAATCCAGTAATCACCGTTGCAGGTATTGGGCGGAATGGTGATCCACATGCCATCCAGCGCGGCACTGTAAATGTCCGTGAATCCGGATGATATCCCCTGTTCAAATGGGTCACAGCCATAATTGTTGCCCAGGCCGAAATTTGGAAAACTGGCATCCACCAGGATATTGCCTCCCTGGTATACCGTATTGTCATCACGGCAATGACCATTATAACCCGAACAGGATCCATAGTCCATCAGGCAATAGGCACGCTTTTTACCGGTACCGACGACAGGCCATTTCTTAGGATCCGGCTCAGCCGGTATTTCGAGTCGGAGCGAAAAGACGCCCCAGTCATCCACATACATGTTGGAATTGGAATAGGTAAGCGGAGGCGTTAAATGCTCCCGGTAAGTCATTGCATTCCCATTTTTCTGATAGATGCGCTGACGCAAAATCTGTTTGGGTGTTTCTCCGTTCGGGCAGACAAAATTGGAAGATCCCGGTACTATGAAGGTGTCGGTTCCGCAGACTATGGTTTTATCCCCGTTATCGTCTATTGACCGGACTGCGAATGGACCATAGCCTATACTTGGAGTGGACCCGGTAATTCTCAGCTTTCCGTTATTGGCCCCGTTCCCGGTTTGAGAATACTCCATCGGTCCGGATTGATACGTATCAAGGGCATACCAGGAAATGGTGATATCCGGCAGGAGGTCGCAGGCATTTTGCCCGTTCGGGCAAACACAACCGGTAGCATCGGTGATCGTACACTGCCCCAGCAACCATGACCGGCAGCCTAAAATCAACATCCCGGTGAATAACAGCTTAAGATTGGCTTTCATGTTTTTGTCTGGGTTTAAATTTAAATTCAGTTCATGTTTGTTGTAACAGCAATTCTTCATTGTTTTTCCTTCAGCAATGAATCCATCCAAAAACCAGGTTCAACTGGTATCAACCGCTGCGGGATCTGTCTCCTCATTTATGATGGACCTTGTAAATCATCCTGTTATTAATGGTCGCAGCCCCTGTACTGATTTCATCGGCCAGGTTCAGGATGGATTTTTTATTGAACAATTCAATGATTTGCTGCTTGATGATTTTATATTCTTCGTGCATCGGACAGGGATTTACCTCCGAACATAATTTAAGGCCCAGTACACACTTTCTGAAAATATCATCCTCTCCCAAAGCATCCAGTATGGCACGAACAGGAAGATTCTGCGCCCTTCTGGTGAGAAAAAAACCGCCGTTAGGCCCACGAACGGAACTGATAATCCGGTTGTTCTCGGTCAGTTGCTGAAGAATTTTCGCCGTGAAAGAAGGAGGCGAATCAATCGCTTTGGCAATATCACCCAACGGAACCTTGCTGCCCGCCGTGCCCTTTTGGGCGATGAATATGGTCGCCCTTAACGCATATTCGGTTGCTTTCGAAAACATACCTGACTTTTTTTATATCTATTACGTTTGGTGTCGTCTACAAAGTTACTGCTAATTAAAGACATTTTTATCCTTTTTTATAAGATTATTTAAACTCTTCTCATTCCAAAAATCAACCGGGTTTTGTATGGCGCCTTTGCCTATTTCCTAAAAGAAAAAGTATAAATTGCTGAATTTCAGGTTATACAATATTCCATGGAAGTCTGAACAAGACCTGATTTTCCCTTGATATAATTATTAAATTGTGAAATTCGGACCATTTCATTACATGTTTTTAAAATAAAAATAAAGGGGATGAGCCCCGGGACAAGCGCTTGATCCATCCCGATTCGCTTCACGACCGGGATTCTTTCGACTACGAATTTCACTCCGGACTTTGTCCTTGAAAAAGTCCGGTCGAATTGAATAAAAATGTTTCCCTAAACCGGTTTTCAGGTGTGAATAACTATAAATTTGCTGATGGATCGGTTCTGTCCTGTAATTATCCTTATCCTTTTAATTTGTTTCATCCCAGGCGGAAACGGAAAATTTAATTGAAACGGTACCTTCAGGTTCATGAACAAACTGGCCATCTATAAATCTTCAGCCGGTAGCGGTAAAACCTTTACCCTGGTAAAGGAATATCTGCAACTGGTGCTGCAAAGCCCTTCCGCATTCAGGCAGACACTGGCCATCACCTTTACCAATAAGGCCACAGCTGAAATGAAACAGCGAATTGTGGAGGCATTGGTGGAACTTGCCGAAAACAGGAATCCCGTCCTGGAATCCTTGCTGATAGAGGAACTTAAACAGCCCGCCTATTCCATCGGGGAAAGGGCTCAAACGGTCCTGAAAAATATCATGCATGATTACTCCGGGTTTGCTGTGAGTACCATCGACAGTTTTTTCAGCAGGATGATGCGCAGCCTGGCCAGGGAAATGCACTTACCCCTGAAGTTTGAGCTGGAGATGAACCAGGATTTTATTTCGACCCGCCTGGCCGGCATGATCATGGATGAAATTGGAAGATCGGACGAACTGACTCATTGGCTGGAGCAATTTGTTTTTACCAAAATGGAAGATGAAAAAGGCTGGAACATCGAGCATGAAATCACCCATATGGCCAAAGCTGTTTTTTCAGGTGACGAGCAGGAGGCTGAGGGTCACAAACAAAGAATTGACCTGGTCTTTATCAACCTGCTGAAAAAAATCAAAAACACCTTTGAATCCCGGATGAAGGTTTTTGGCGATGACTTTCTGACCCTGCTGGCATCCAACGGCCTTGAGGTAAGTGATTTTGCTTACAAGGAATCCGGGGTGGCCGGTTACTTTCTTAAAATAAGTAAAACGCCTGCCCTCGTTGACTGGGAACCAGGCACACGACTTAAAGCTGCCCTGGATGATCCGGAAAAATGGGCCGCTGCAAAATCCGCCTTCCGGGAACAGATTATATCCCTGGCATCAACAACACTCATCCCGCATGCCAGGAAGGCGATTGCATATTACCATGCACATTTTA
>CAYWHE010000118.1:0-12457 GCA_964458125.1 uncultured Flavobacteriaceae bacterium
GAATCGAACTGCCATCAAAAGTTTAGGAAACTTCTATTCTATCCGTTGAACTACGAGACCAAAATTGATTTAATTTTTTATTAATATATAAGAACGAAACCATCCTTGAGAGAGAAAAATCAATTTGCACTCCGGGCTCAAAAAACGGGATGCAAAAATAGGAATTATTCCCTTGCCGTCAACTATTCACCAGCTGGCCAGGTATTGTTTTTTTCGTTGACATCCGGTACATAAATATTCAGGAGGCTTACCTTCATGACCTCTTTACCGGAAGGAACGCTGATGGTAACCTCCCGATTTCCGCCTGACCAGACAAAAGCGGTTTTATGTATTTGCTCCCTGGTGCCATCCTTATAAAATACGGTAATATAAAGGGGAGCAGGTTTGGATCCCAGGGAACGAATTTGAATATCATGACCCAAAACGCTTTTATTCACGGATACAATTTCCAGGTCCAGTGTCCCGATATCATAAAACCAGGCTTTCCAGTACCAGTCCAGGTTTATGCCCGATCCCCTGTTGATGGCGTAGAAAAAATCCCAGGGCTGGGGGTGTTTACCGTTCCATTCCTTCATATAATGATGCAGGGCCTTTCGGAACAGGGAATCCCCCAGCATATCCTTTAAATACAGGTAAATAAAAGCGGGTTTGGCATAAGCATTCACAAAATAGCTGTCTTCCATTTCATACGAAGGGAAGATCAGGGGAATGTCTTCCTCCCTGCCCAGGGCATACCGTGTTCTTTCGATGCCATATTCATCTGTGAGTGTGGAGTCGATTATCGGACTGATATACCATTCGCCGATGGTGGCCCAGCCTTCATCCATCCAGGCATAGCGGGTCTGGTTGGTACCCATAAAAAAAGGAAAAAAAGTATGAAATACCTCATGGTCGGTAAGTTCAATGGTTTCAGCCCGGTCGGGAAGGGGGTTGTCATTCACCATCATTGGAAATTCCATCTGGTCGGCCCCTTCAAAGATGGTCATGTGCGGGTAAGGATAAGGCCAACCCGGAAAATCGAAGGACATTACCTCCATGGTTTTGCGGGTAAAATCATTCACTTCATAAAAATCACGCTGGTTTTTGCCGAAAACCGTATTCACCAGCACCCTCCTGGGTGTTATCGTGTCAACCGTAAGACCGCAGGCTTGCCAGGTATAGTGGTTGCTGACTGCAATGGCGAAATCAGGCACATTCGAGGCCTTAAATCTAAAGGTGTTCCACTTTTTTGCTGCCGTCACCTGCTTTTTGTCGGCTTCGAGGCTGTCAATGATCAGTGTGATTTCATCCCGGGTGAGGGCTTTTTCCCATTTCTCTGCAATGGAAGGCCGGAAAACTTCTGCGGCATTCTGCAACTCTCCGGTCGCCCAGACCACATAATTTTTAGGCACGGTCACGGCTGCCGTTACGTTTCCGAATTCAAAATAGGGCTCGTTGCGCCCGGCATACTGGCTTTGATCCCAGCCATTCACATCATCGTAAACAGCGATCCTCGGATAACAATAGGCCAGGAAATAAGCGCCTTCATTCACCTGCCCCATCCGGTTATGAGATCCTTTGTTCAGCGTAAAATGCCAGGCAATTTGAATGGTAAAAACTTGTCCGGGTCTGATGTGTACCCCCCGTATGATCATCAGGGTCTGGTCGTAAAAAACCTGACCCGATGAGCCGGAAACATCCAGTGACCTGCTGTCGCAAATCAAACGGTCGATGATCATGCCCGTTGATTCATCTTCCACTTCCACCGGTCTGTCGCGCATGACTCCCTTCTTATAATAATTCGGGTACAACCGGAATACCAGTTTTTTTAGTGTGTCGGGGCTGTTATTATAATAGGTGATTTCAGCCGACCCTTCCACCTTGCGGTTTTTCGGATGAAATTTTATCCGGAGAGCATAATCTGTGAAATTCTGCCAGTAATTTTTACCGGGAGTGCCTTCCCTGTTGCGGGTTCCTTTATCTATAGCCCGTTGAAAATCACGGGGGATATAAAGATCCTGTGCATCACCCCTAAAGGCCAGGAAAACTAACAGGATCAAAAAGGAAATTTTTTGCATGAATGTGGACAAATATAAAAAATGACGGGTAACGATGAAAACCAAAAACAACAGTCCGTTCAAACTTTCTCCTGACCTGTCAGGATGCTTTTTTTAATAATTTGACGTACCTGTTATCATTACTTTCCCGTTTCTTGCATGAATTTCCGGTAAAAATATGATTTCCTTCCTGATCCACTCTCTGATTCTCCTCCTGGCAGGCCATCCGGCTGATTTTCCTGAACGTGGTTCCGGGCAACCTGTTTACTGGTCGGAAGACCGGCCGCTGACATGGGAAGATTTCAGGGGAAGGACACCGGGGAACAGCAGGGAAGCCGCCGCTGCCTTTTCCGGTATACGTTTCGGATTCCAGAGCAACGGGGAAACGATCAGGTTCCAGGTGATTGCAGTTTTTGAGCCGGAAAAATCCTGGGCCAGGAAAGGGTTGGTCAATCAGACCCTGCTGGTGCATGAGCAAAAGCATTTCGATATCACCGAATGGCATGCCCGGAAATTTAGAATGGAACTGAAACAACTTTCTTTGACAAACAAGGACCCTGGGCCTCAGGCCGGGCTCCTGTTTAAAAAGTTAAGCAGGGCCTGCAACGAAACCCAGGACCGCTACGACAGGGAAACGGATCATTCCCGGAATCAGGCCCGGCAAATGGAATGGAATGAACGCATTTCCAAGGAGTTGATTCAGCTTCAATCCGAAACGGATACGCTATTGGTTTTTAAAAGTACTCATTAGATGGGCCGGGCAGGCATCCGGATCCGCCTTTTGTCTTCTCTCAAAATTTCCGGACTTTTGCAGGCGGATGAGTAAAAAAGTTCTGGTCATTTATTATTCCCAATCCGGCCAGTTGGGTGAGATTCTGGATCAGTTTACCGGGCCTTTATCCGGGGCCGGTCACCAGGTTGAAAAGGTCCGCGTATATCCGGCGACACCCTATCCTTTTCCATGGACCGGCAAAAGTTTTTTTTCTGTGATGCCCGATTGTGTACTGGAAGTGGCCGCTCCCCTGCAGCCCTTTGTGATAAAGGAGACACGGTACGATTTGATTGTAGTCGGTTACCAGGCCTGGTTCCTGTCACCCAGCATACCGTCCAATTCTTTTTTGCAGGATGAAAAAATAAAATCCGTATTCAACAACACCCCGGTCATCACTGTCACCGGTGCCCGCAACATGTGGATCAGCGCCATGGAAGTCGTAAAAAAGCGGCTCCGTGAATCCGGCGCCAGGCTGGTGGGAAATATTGCCCTCACCGACAGGCACCACAACTTAATCAGTTTCATCACCATTTTTCAATGGATGTTTAAAGGGCGGAAGGAGCGTTACCTGGGCATCTTCCCAAAACCCGGTGTGGCCGATGAAGACATCGCGCGTTGCAACTGGTTCGGAGAAACGGTACTGGAGCATCTTCTATCGGGAAAATGGGAAGGCCTGCAGGAGGAGTTGGTCAGGCAGAAGGCCATCGCCGTAAAATACCGCTTAATGTTTATTGAATCCAAGGCCAAGCGAATCTTCCGTATATGGGCTTCTATCATTGCCAAAAGGAGGAACAAAGCGGCCTGGCTTGTTGTCTTTAAATATTATCTTATACTTGCACTCTTTCTTGCAGCACCTGTTATCTTAACCATTGATGCCATCTTCTTCAAACCATTTTTGTCTTCGCGGATAAAAAAACAAATGAAGTATTATTCTGGAATTGATTAATCACCCCCCCAAACAATGTCGTTTAACCCGGTTTACATCAACAATACATCCTCCTATTTTCCCAATGCACCCGTTTCAAATGATGAAATGGAACAGTACCTTGGTTATATTAATGACAAGCCGTCCAAGTCGAAACGAATTGTATTAAGGAACAACGGAATTAAAAACCGGTTCTATGCCTTAACAAAGGAAGGGAAGTCAACCCATACCAATGCCGCCATGACTGCCGAGGCGGTAAAAGCTGTAATGGGCGGTGATCCGGAAAAACTTAAAAACATCGGACTGCTTTCCTGCGGAACCTCCTCGCCTGATCAGCTGATGCCGGCGCATGGGGTGATGGTTCATGGTTTATTGCCCCAGTGCAGTTCCATGGAAGTGGTTTCACCGGCAGGCGTATGCTGTGCAGGGATGCATGCCCTGAAATATGCCTATATGTCCATTAAAACGGGAGAGGTCCAGACGGCAGTGGCAACCGGTTCAGAAAGGTTTTCATCGCTGCTGGTTTCATCAGCCTTTGAGGACGAAGCGAAAAAACTAATCGAACTGGAAGAAAATCCTTATATCAGTTTTGATAAGGAGTTTTTACGGTGGATGTTATCCGACGGTGCCTCAGCCTTTCTGATGTCCACCAGGAAAAATGAATCCGGGCCCAGTTTGCGGGTGGAATGGCTGGATGGCGTTTCCTATGCCAACACATTGGAAGCCTGCATGTACAGCGGGAGTGAAAAACTACCTGACGGTTCCCTGAAAAGTTATATGGAGTACACGCACGAGGAACTCCTGAATAAATCCATACTCAGCATCAAACAGGATGTGAAACTCCTGAGCGAACACATTGTTCCCCTTGGCGGGAAGGGCTTGAAAGCGGCCCTGGACAGGCATGGGGTAAAGTCCACGGAGATTGATTATTTCCTGCCCCACATGTCAAGCGAGTTTTTCAAAGATAAAATCTTTGTTCGGCTTATTGAAAACGGTACCGGTATTTCCTACGATAAATGGTTTGTAAACCTCTATAACGTTGGTAATGTGGGTGCGGCCTCGGTTTATTTTATGGTAGATGAATTATTCCACAGCGGGAAATTGAAGACCGGGGATAAAATCCTGTTGCTTGTGCCTGAAAGCGCCAGGTTTTCTTATATGTACGGCCTGCTGACGGTGTGCTGAAACGGCTGGTTTTTTTCGCCCGGAACAAGCCCCGTCCGGGCTGGATGCAAACCGGATGAAATTCATCCTATCCTTGTTATCTTTGCACCCGCTATCATCATCATGAAAAAAGAGGAAATACCGCAGGATGCCGGGGCGCTTAACAAACTGACCCGCGAGGTATGTTATGCCGTAGACCATACAGGTCATTATACCACGGAGCTGAGTACAGGCTGGGAAGTAAAAACTTCGGCATTGGATGTGGCCTGGGAGGATATTCATCACCGGATTGAAAACGCCAGGCAGAAAGTTTTGAAAAAGGAGGCCAGCCCCATCCTTTTTTTTATGGAATTCCGCCTGATGGATGTGGGCATAGTAGCTGCTTATACGGGTTTCTGGAAATGGACAATCAGACGGCATCTTAACTCAACTATATTTGACAGGTTGCCTGAAAAAAAATTAAAACGGTATGCCGATGCATTCCATGTAACAGTCGAAGCGCTTAAATCGATGAAGGTTGATGAATAACGAGTTCAGGCATCTGCAGGCCGCCCATTGTGAAAACGGGGTGACCACCAATCTGGTCAGAAGCGCAGGGGCAATCCAGATGACCGAACCCCTGGCATTTGGAATCGGGTCCGGTTTGTTTTTCATTTACCTTCCTTTTCTTAAACTCAACAACGGTCCTGCCATTGCTTTCCGTACGCAACCCGGGTTGATTTTTAAGCGTACCTGCAAATCGCTTCGTATTCCGGTAGTGAGAAAAAAATTCAGTTCACCGGCAGCGGCCGAAAGTTTTCTCGAGAAATGCCTGGAAGCCGGCCAGCCTGTTGGCTGCCAGGTAGGCGTTTTTTACCTCAGCTATTTTCCAAAGGAATACCGTTTTCATTTCAATGCCCATAACCTGATTGTATACGGCAGGAAAGCGGACAATTACCTGATCAGCGATCCGGTGATGGAGGAAGTAACCACGCTGACACGTTATGAACTGAATCGTGTGCGCTTTGCCAAAGGTCCGTTAGCCCCCCGCGGACAATTGTATTATCCTGAAGCCAACGTTGCGGTTACCGATGAACAGATCCGGAAGGCCATCGTCACCGGAATTAAAAGAAATGTCCGGGACATGATTCACATACCAGGACCCATCGCAGGCGTGAAAGGCATTCAGTATACGGGCAATAAAATTAAAAAATGGAGGGATAAACTGGGAATTGAAAGGGCCGGGCTTTACCTGGCTCAGCTGGTGCGCATGCAGGAGGAAATCGGAACTGGCGGAGGCGGCTTCCGCTTTATTTACGGAGCTTTTTTACAGGAGGCTTATGGTTATATTCCTTCCGGGGAACTGCTTCGTGTTTCTGAAAGCATGACCGTGGCCGGAGATCTCTGGAGAAAGGCTGCCGTGCATGCCGCCGGTATTTACAAAGGAAGATTGGGCAGCCAGGCCGATTTTGATGTCATGGGAGATTACCTGATTCAGATTTCAGCAATCGAAAAACAAGCGTTTACGGCGCTTTCCAGGTTAAAATGGCCATCCTGAACCAGGCCGCTGTCCGCGTTAAGGACCTGACGTTTTCCTATCCCGGCCAGTCCCAGCCATGCTTCCGTGAACTGAACCTGGAAGTGCAGGCCGGTGAACGCTTTGGTTTGTTCGGACCGAACGGGGCAGGTAAAACCACCCTGATGAATTGCATGACCGGCTTGCTGGCTTTCCGGCAAGGAAGCATTCATCTTTTTGGCCTTGAAGCAGGTCGCCGGAACAAAGAGGTGAATAAACTTTTTGGTTTTGTTCCACAGGATTTATCGTTTTACCAGGAATTAAGTCCTGTGGAGAACCTGGCGTTCTTTGGCGCCTGGTCTGGGATGAACAGACCGCAGATCAAAAACAAAACAACAGAACTGATGGAGGTGCTGGGCCTGACAGCAGTGCGGAACAAACCGGTGAAAAAATTTTCAGGAGGCATGAAAAGAAGGGTAAACCTCGCCATCGGGGTGATTCACGACCCCATGCTGTTATTTCTTGATGAACCAACGGTGGGTGTTGATGTGCATACCCGCCATGCCATTATTCAATACCTGAAGGAACTGAATGCTAAAGGCACCACGTTGATATACACCTCCCATCAGTTGGGTGAAGCGGAGGATCTTTGCGATAAAATCGCCCTGCTGGATGAAGGAAAAATACTGGTTCATGCGCCCATGAAGCAGTTGCTCGAAGGATACCGGGAAGAAGGGCTGGAAGGCCTGTTTCTTCGCTTAACCGGAAAAAAATTCAGAGATTCCTGATGCAGAAACTCCTGGCCGCCATCATTAAGGACCTGCTTATCCTCACCCGGGACAGGCTGGGTCTGCTTTTTATGTTCGTGATGCCGATTGTACTGGCCATTGTGATTACTGCCGTTCAGAACAGCACCTTCGAAATTTTAAATAAGAATAAGGTTCCCATGCTCATTTGCAACAAGGACACCGGGGCACTCAGCAGGCAATTGCTTTTATCGATTGAAAAAATCGGCATGTTTGATACCCGGCAGGTGACAGCGGAACAGGATGAAAAACAACTGGCAGACAGGATGCATGCTAAGGATGCCGTGGTGGCCATTATCATCCGCGCGGACTTCTCACAGCGGGTGGCAGGCGCCTCCATGACCATTGCCGGCACCGCATTGAAGAACTTCGGACTGGTAGTCGACAGCATGCCCGAATTCCCGCCGGCAATCCAGCCGGTTACCATGTTGTATCATCCTGTATTGCAGGAGTCCTTCCGCCTCTCGATCAACAGTGCTTTGCGCAGCGCCATACAGATTGTCCAAAACAGGCAGGTCATCAACCAGATTTATTTTACCCTGAATCAAAAGGAAATTTCAGATTCCATGGAACAGGAACTTACCGGGCATGCCGTCGGCATCAATGAAATACCGGTATCCCGTGACGGCAGCCGGACGCTTCCCAACGCCACCCAGCATAACATTCCGGCCTGGACGGTTTTTGCCATGTTTTTCATCGTCATATCCCTTGGGGGCAGCGTGGTCCGTGAACGGCTGAACGGAAGCTTTGTCCGGCTGAAGACACTCCCTTCCAATTACCTGCTGGCCATCCTGTCCAAGCAATTAACATACCTGCTGGTGACACTACTTCAGGTGACCGTGATTTTCAGCATTGGCATCTGGCTTTTTCCGCTGATGGGATTGCCGCGGCTGAACCTGCCCGGAGACAGCACAGGACTGCTTGTTGTTTCATTCCTGTGTGGATGGTGTGCCGTCAGTTATGCGATTTTCATCGGTGTGCTGGCGCAGACCCAGGAACAGTCGAATGGCGTGGGTGCCATTTCCATTGTGCTGATGGCAGCCGTAGGCGGATTAATGGTCCCTTCCTTCGCCATGCCGGCATCCTTTCAACTGGTGATGAAGTTGTCCCCTTTGTACTGGTGCCTGGAGGCCTATTACGGATTATTCCTGGAAGGGGGGAAACTGAAGGACGTGATGATTCATATTGTACCTTTGCTCGGCATTACACTATTCTTTCAGCTGATGGCCGTGCTTGGATTAAAAATAAAAAAGCTGATATAGCCCCTCATGGAAACAGAACAATTAAAGCATAATCTTAAACAGCAAATCATTTCTTTCCTGAACCTGCAGGATATTAAACCCGAAGATATTAAAGACGATGAACCGCTTTTTGGCGTAGGACTTGGCCTGGATTCCATTGACTCTATCGAACTGATCGTCATGCTGGAACGGGAGTACGGAATCAGCATCAAGGATCCCAAAGAGGGGCGCAAGGTGCTGGTGGATATTAATACCATGGTTGCCTATATTCAATTGCACCGAACCAAATAACCGGCTTTTCATTGGGAAAAATTGTTGTTACCGGTTTGGGAATAGTCAGCGCCATCGGACAGGACGTAGCTCAAAACAGGCAAAACCTGAAGGAAGGTAAAACAGGAATTACCAGCCAGCTGGATTTATTTCCAACCCGCTTTGCCGGTGAAATGCCTTTTGGAACCGTGAAAAAAAGCACGGCTGATATAAGGGAAGCGCTCGATGCCCGGGAACCGGGAACCACCCGTACAGATTTGCTCGCCCTGCATGCCTTTCTGGAAGCGGTTCAGGACAGCACTATTTCAACCGAAGAACTCCGGTCACCCGATACGGCTCTGGTGGCTTCGAGTACCGTTGGCGGCATGTGCCTGACGGATGAATTGTTTCACGATGCCAATGAAAAGAAAAAAGGTTCTGCATTCCTGTCTTCTTATGATAATGCCTCACCGGCCATTTATCTGCAGAAACGATTCCGGCTTGGCGGAATCATCAACACCATCAACACCGCCTGCTCGTCATCCGCCAATGCCATTTTATACGGAGCCGGGTTACTGAAGAACGGGCTGGCAAAACGTGTGCTGGCAGGCGGTGCCGACAGCCTGGCGAAATTCACGATCAATGGATTCAATTCGTTGTTTATCCTGTCGGATGAACTCTGTTCGCCTTTTGATGAAAACCGTAAAGGGCTGAACCTGGGCGAAGGCGCTGCTTTCCTGGTGCTGGAAAGAGAAGAGGACGTACGCGGAAAAAAAATATATGCAGGTCTGGCCGGGTATTGCAACAGTAATGATGCCTATCATCCGTCTTCATTGTCCGAGGAGGGAGATGGTCCCTGGCTGGCGATGCATGGCGCCCTGCAATATGCCGGCCTGGATCCGGATTCGGTTGATTTCATCAATGCGCACGGCACAGGAACCGAAAATAATGACGCGGTGGAAAGCCGGGCCATGCTGCGTTTGTTTAAGGATGTTCCGGCCTTTGCTTCCACCAAATCCTACACCGGTCATACCCTTGGTGCTTCCGGCGCTATGGAAGCCGTGTTCAGTGTAATAAGTCTGGTAAACCAGGAATGTTATCCTTCCCTTCATTTTCACAGACCGATTCCATCGACAGGCCTTATTCCGGTGCGGCAATATGAAAAGAAGCGTATTCAGCATATCATGTCGAATTCCTTTGGTTTTGGAGGAAATTGTTCCACCCTGATTTTTTCAGCAGGATGAAGAACCTGTTTTATATCCATCAGGCTTCCTGCATTTCACCCCAGCAAACATTTCCACAGGCAGACCTGAACACCCTGGCGGAGCCGGCAGCAAAAATGATGAAGGCCAGGGAGCCGAATTATACGGGTATACCGCCGGGCATGCTGCGACGGATGGGAACGGCGGTCCGGATGGGCGTTGGCGCAGCCATGCCTGTCATCAGCCGGACCCCGGCGGTAAACGGGATCATTCTTGGAACCGCCAACGGAGGAATGGAAGATTGCATCAGATTCCTGAACCAGATCATTCAATACGGAGAAGGTACGCTGACGCCCGGAAATTTTGTTCAAAGCACACCCAATGCTATTGCCGCACAAATCGGATTGCTGAGCCGGAACCAAAGCTACAATAATACGCATGTACACCGGGGTTTATCTTTTGAAAATGCCATGACCGATGCCGCCATGCAACTTTCCGAAAACAACCATCACGAGTATTTGCTGGGAGCGGTCGATGAAATTTCAAGCTACAATTACAATATTGAATTCCTGGGTGACTGGTACAAGGAAGAAAATTGCAACGCTGGTGATTTATATAAATCTGGAACACCGGGTTGCATAGCCGGTGAAGGAGCAGCCATGTTCCGGGTGAGTAAGAATCCCGGCCAGGCGCTGGCTCAGGTCAGGGCGCTGGCTACGGTACATAGCGAAGACAAGGGTTTAGTCGGGGAAAGACTACAACAATTTCTGATAAACTGTCTTTCGGAAACCGGGAAAATGGACTTGCTTTTATCCGGGGAAAATGGCGACAATCGTTTAAACGGCTATTATCATTTATATGAATCAGTTGCAGGTAAAGACATACCGGTGGCCCGCTTTAAGCACATGAGCGGTGAATATCCGACAGCCTCCGCCCAGGCCTTGTGGCTTGCAGTACAGTTTATAAAACAACTGCCGGTTCCCATGCATATGCTAAAGAATGACCTGCCGTTGAAAACCCTTGAAAATATATTGGTATGCAATAACTATAAAGGTTACCAGCATAGTTTTATCTGGATATCGAAATAAAATCCTGAGATATATCATAAAAGAAGTTTTCAGCGGATTTACGGTAATTGAAGATTTATTGCTAAATTTGATGGTTTAAAAGCGTTATTTTAAGTAATCCCTGCTTCCAGCATGAAAACGCAAATTCAACTCTTCTTCTTCCTGGCGATATTCCCGTTTTGCAGCCGAGCACAATGGATCGATAACCTGTGGGTAACACCAGCCAACCCAGCGGTAACTGACACCATCCGTGTGTTTGCAGCTGTTTCATTTCCTTCGGGATCCTGTTTCCAGAGTACCGATACGATGTTTGTCAGTCCTCCGGTTATCAGTGCATATTCCCTTCATTGCCTGGGTATATTAACTTATATCTGCAAGGATACCGATGTATTTGTCCTGAATCCATTACCGTCCGGAAATTATACTTTCACTTACCAGGTGGATGCCGGATCGGGACCAGCGCCCTGTACCCCTGGTATCGTTCCGGGTCCGGTAGATTCGGTTATCTTTCATGTCGGATCTTCCGGTATGCAGGAAATGAATAGTTTGCCCTGCATGCAGGTGCTGCATAGCAATGGTCCGGGCGTTTACTTTCTTGAAAATTCCTGCCCGGAAACGGCAGACTGGCCCTTGAAGGTAAATGTTTTTGCAATCAGCGGACAAGTGGTTGCCAGGATTAACTGGGATCAGGACCGTCAGCGGCTGGATTTATCCTTCCTGGAAAAAGGGATTTATTTTCTTCGTCAAGAAGGAAGCGCCTCAAAAGGTTTTAAATTGCTCATTCCCTGACCGGAACGGGTTAGCGTTTAATCCACATATTCCGGCAGGATCCGGAAACTGAAATCGTAATCATAGGTGTTGTTACCCTTCTGCCCCGCCCACACCGTATCACCATAAGGCTTGCCAAGATCGATTTTCAGGGTGTCATTCTTATAAACACGAATTCGTATCACCGTTTCATCGGGACCGGGAGCATGACCGAATGCAGCATCTTCCCCAAGGAAAATTTTGGAATCTGGGTACACCAGGCAGGTGTCGCAGGCCTTGCTTACGGATTGTATACAGGTAATCATCACTTTTAAATCATACCCGGAACGGTTATCGGCAAAATAACGCGCAAGCCCGGTTTCTTCCGTGGGGCTGCAGGAAGAAACCAGGAGAAGGTATATAAGGCTGCGAAAGCAGTTCATTGGGTGGCCGATTTAAAAACAAATATAGCTTGTTTGATGGCAGCTTGTATGATGGAAGGTTTCAGCCGGTTAATCAGGTTTTTCAAAATCAGGCCGGTCCGGACTAAAATTAAAAAAGCTTCGCTTCTTTTCTTTGGTTTGTCGGGGTGAGAGGATTAACTACGTTGATCCTGATGGGGGGGGCGTACAAACCAAATAAAAGGCTCACGTTGTTCGCTTTTAATTTTAGCCCAGCCCTTACAAAAGCAGGCTTTTGCCGGTCCGGACTAAAATTAAAAAAGCTTCGCTTCTTTTCTTTGGTTTGTCGGGG
>CAYWHE010000119.1:0-12408 GCA_964458125.1 uncultured Flavobacteriaceae bacterium
TTTATAGCTTTCCACCAGCCCCGGATCAATAACCTTACCGAAGATGTAAATAGTCAACGCGAACAATACGGCACCACCAAATGCCGTAAGAAATCCGGTCCGGTAGGCCTGGCCATAACTAATATAGCCGCCCATTAAATGATTGCGCACATAGCCCGTTGACAGGCAAATAAATACCACCGGAACCCAAGCTCCCAACCAGGAAGCCTGCCCAAGAGGATTCAAGCCAAGGTAATAAAGAAGAAGGAAAACCGCGAAACTGCCCAGTCCGCTCATGGCTCCGAAATTTAAAATCGCTTTACCGGGTGTGTTCATATGAATGGGAAGGTGCGAAGTTAAAAAATACAGGACAATTCGAGTTAAAGATTGTTTTTTGAAACATATTCATTACTTTTGTAGCGGGTAAGTCTTATACGACCAGCTCCTGTGAACCTCCCCAGATCCGGAAGGAAGCAAGGATAAACGGTTGTAGCGGTGCGATATAAGTAGCTTACCCATTTTTCTTTTTCCTATTTTGATTTTCAGATCAACCCCTCCTGAAAACCAATCCATTCATGTCAAAAACGGTATTCGTTATTGCTAATGTTTTATTCCGGTATTTTTTCCCGGTTTATAAGTTTATCTATTACCGGTTCAAAAACAGGCAGGATGCATTTGAAATAAGCCTGCTTCAGCAATTTATCCATCCTGGAAATTGTGTGCTGGATATCGGGGCCAATGTCGGTTTTTATACGGAACTGATTTCAGGCTTGGTTGGTGAAACGGGACTGGTTCATGCCTTCGAACCTGACCCCGTCAATTTCAGTCATCTTCAGCAGGCCTGCGGTAAAAAACCAAACGCCAGGATCCACCATCTGGCTGTAAGCAGCGAGCCGGGCGAACTGAAACTTTATACTTCCAACCTGCTGAATGTGGATCACCGCACTTACCCCATTGATGAATTTGGGACGTCATTTACCGTAAAGGCTGAATCCATTGATCATTACCTTCCTGACCTGCATGTTGATTTCATTAAAATGGATATCCAGGGAGCTGAGCTTTTTGCCCTCAACGGGATGAAGAAAACCATTGAAAGAAACCCGGAAATTAAGTTATTGACCGAATTCTGGCCTTTCGGATTAAAGGAAGCGGGTTGTTCGGTCGAATCATTCGAACAATTTTTCAAAACCAGGGGCTTTCAATTTTATCTGCTGCAGGATGAGGCCCTGAAAAGGCTGGAAACGCTTTCAGACTATACCGACCGGCCTGAAAAGGAATATTTTAACCTGATCGTGAGCAGGCAGGAGGTATAGAATAAGGAATCCGGACTTGTCTTTTTTACTTTTTTCCGGTTTATTTAAATAATTTAGCCCGCTGAAACCAATTTAAACGGATGAAATTCTTTATCGATACCGCTAACTTAACACAAATCCGGGAGGCCCAGGAGATGGGCGTGCTGGATGGGGTGACTACCAATCCATCCCTGATGGCCAAAGAAGGCATAAGGGGAAAGGATCAGATCCTGCGTCATTATCAGGAGATATGTGAAATAGTGGATGGGGATGTGAGCGCGGAAGTTATTGCAACGGAGTATGACCAAATGATCAGGGAAGGACAGGAACTCGCTTCTTTGCATTCCCAGATTACGGTTAAAATTCCAATGATAAAGGACGGAGTCCGGGCCCTGCGCTATTTCAGCAATAAGGGAATCAAAACCAATTGCACCCTGGTATTTTCAGCCGGGCAGGCCCTGCTGGCGGCGAAAGCGGGGGCCACCTATGTATCGCCTTTTATCGGCCGGCTGGATGATATATCGTATGACGGCGTGGAACTGATTAAACAACTCGTTCTGATTTATAAAAATTACGGGTTTACTACCCAGATACTTGCCGCTTCCATCCGGAACAGCATGCACATTATACGATGTGCTGAAGCCGGGGCTGATGTAGCCACCTGTCCTCTCAGCGCCATCACAGACCTGCTGAAGCATCCCTTGACGGATTCGGGACTTGCCAAATTCCTCGCTGATCATGCCAAATCAAATTAACCGGTCTACCCGCTGAACGTTTATGGCAAAATCCAAGCTACCTTCCAGGAAAACCAATGAACCTTCCCGGAAGGTCGTCAAACCGGTTTCCAGGAGTCTGTTTGAAAGCCTGGAGGCATCGATGCAAAAGCACCAGCTGCTGATTTTTATCATAACCGGATTCCTAAGCCTTTTATTCGGCCTGTTTTTGTTTGACGTCAAAATCAGCGAGGCCAATGACGATTCGCTTTACGTGGAAGCCGGATATAATTTCGCCAGGGATTTCCGGCATTATTATACGGCCAATGCCCCGCTTTACCCGATGTTTCTGAGTATTCCGATTCGGTTGGCCGGGCTGAACATTATTTTACTGAAATTCTTTTCACTTATATTTTCAGTGCTTCATATTTTATTTATGTTCCTGGCTTTCCGTAAACGACTTCCGCTCCTGGTCCTCCTCCCTGCCCTGCTGATCATTGCCGTCAATTCATCCTTCCAGTATTTTGCCAGTCAGACCTTTACCGAGTCTTTTTTCATGATGCTCCAGGCCTTATTTATCTGGGGATTTATTCGCGTTTACGGGCAGGAGAATAAAAATGAAATCATTCCATCCAACTGGAAGCAATGGCTGTTTTTAGGCTGTATGGCATTTCTGACCACGCTTACTAAAAACCTGGCCATAGCCTCCCTGATGGTGCTGGTATTTTATTTCCTGATCCATCTGCAGTTCCGTCAGATCGTTTATACGCTGGTTGCCTTTCTGGCCTTCAAAGTTCCGTTTGAAGTGATCAAAGCATTGATTTGGAAAGGAACCAGCCAATATTCCAGCCAGGCCACCCTGCTGCTACAAAAGGATCCTTATGATGCGTCCAAGGGTCAGGAAGATTTTGCCGGATTTGTCGACCGGTTTACAGGAAACATCAACCTCTATATTTCCAAAAGGCTTTTCCAGATTTTCGGATTTAAAACCATGGACGATATCTCCATCAGTGCCGGAGCCTCCTTTCTCTTCATCGTTTTTTTCCTGCTGGCCATCTTTTTTATATTCAGAAGCAGGAACAAACTCATGCTTTTTGTTTCCATTTATGCCCTGGCTATGATGGCCATCACGTTCATCGTACTACAAACCCGCTGGGACCAGCCGCGTTTCATTCTCGTCTATGTGCCATTTATCCTGATCACCCTTTTCTTCGCCTTGCATTTCCAGTTAAAGGATAAAGGCTCCCTGGTTCAATTCCTATACCTGGCGCTGGCCGGCATACTATTTTTCAGCAGCCTGATCTCCAGCACGGGAAAGGCCGTAAACCGTTATCCTATACTGAAAAGAAACCTGTCGGGCGACATCTATCATGGTTACACACCGGACTGGCAGAATTACCTGAAAATGAGCCGGTATGTGGGTGATAGTTTGGCCCCGAATGCCTTTGTGGCCTGCCGGAAGGCGCCCATGAGTTTCGTATATGGTCAGGGTAAAAAGTTTTATCCTGTATATACGGTGCTGAGTACCGATGCCGATACAGTTCTTGACATTTTCAAACGTGACAGCGTCACACATGTTATTCTGGCAAGTTTAAGACGTGATCCCAAAAAAGTGGATGGTTATATTATCAACACCTTACACCGCATGCTGATACCGGTGCAACAGAAGTATCCCCAGAAACTGGTGCTGATAAAGCAAATCGGGGAATCGGAACCTGCTTATCTTTATAAAATCAACTATTAAATATATCTTCCCAATCACATGAGTCAACGTATCGAGCATGAAATTGCCCATGGCAGGAAACTGATAGTCGAAGGTGCAGAGAGCATCTGGAACTGGGCCAGTCCTGCCGGACAGGTTCGCGCGGACCGCAGGGCGCGTTTTTTTGTTGACCAGGCAAAAATTACGGAGCGGGATAAAGTACTGGAAATCGGTTGTGGTACTGGTCTTTTTACCCGCAAGGTGTATGCGCAAACCAAAGCAGACATTACGGCCATCGATATTTCAGAAGAATTGCTGGAAGAGGCCAGGAAATTATTGCCCGAAGCCACCTTCCGCGTGGATGATGCCATGAACCTCAGTTTTGAAGACGATAGCTTTCAGGTGGTGTTCGGAAGTTCCGTACTCCATCACCTGGAAATGGAAAAATCCCTTCGTGAAATTTACCGGATCCTGAAAAAAGGCGGTCGCATGGTTTTTGCCGAGCCCAATATGATTAATCCGCAGATCCTGATCCAGAAGAATGTGCCGTTTATAAAAAAATGGCTGGGTGACTCACCTGATGAATCGGCGATTGTCCGGTGGAAATTCCGCAAACTTATGGAACAGACCGGTTTCAACCGGGTATCTATCTTTCCCTATGATTTTCTTCACCCGGTAACACCAAAGGTTCTGATACCACTCGTCAACGGAATCGGAAAAGCCTTTGAAAAAATTCCACTTCTAAAGGAAATTGCCGGTTCCGTTATCATATACGGAGAAAAATAATTATTCCCGCGTATGATCCTTGCCCTTCTTTCGGACTGAAGAAAATACGTTCTGAAAACAGGTTTTTGTCATAACCTTATTTCTTAAAATCAGTTTAATTTCCTTGAAAAGAATAAAATCCGGTTATTTGAATTTAATAAAAAGAATAGTTGCGCTATTTAGAATATTTTGAAGGCCTGGCAGTACGCAGGCGTAAAACCAGGCAAAAACACCGTTATTACTGGAATGAAATCACGCGTTATTGTAATTATTTCGCCCATGAAAAAACGTCCGTACTGGAGATTGGCTGCGGAACCGGGGAATTGATTTCAGAAATAAAAGGAAGCCGGAAGGTTGGCATTGACTTTAGTCCGGGAATGATTGCAGAAGCCAGGAAAAACAGCAGAAATGCCGAATTTCACGTCATGGCTGCCGAAAACCTGGAACTGAGTGAAAAGTTTGACCTGATCATACTTTCCAACCTGATCGGATTTGTGGATGATGTGCAGCATATTTTTGAACAGCTGCATCAGGTTTGTCACAGCCGGACCAAGATCATCGTAACCTACTACAATTATTTCTGGGAGCCCATGCTGAAACTGGCAGAATGGCTGGGGTTGAAAACCAGGACGCCGAATCAGAACTGGCTGACCCAGGCCGACATCAAGAACCTGCTGTTCCTGGCCGGGTTTGACGAATACAGGCGCACCAACATGATGCTGCTGCCTGTTTATATTCCTTTGCTATCTGAACTCTGCAATAAGTTCCTGGTAAGGCTTCCCCTCCTGCGCCTCATGGCTCTGAACAGCTACTCTTTCGCTCATTTGCGCAGTACGGTTGACCAGGTACAAGGCGCTCAGTCCTTTTCTGTTTCCATCGTGATCCCGGCAAGGAATGAAAGCGGAAATATTGAAAATGCCATCACCCGGCTGCCGGTATTCGGCAAGCATCAGGAGATTATTTTTGTGGAAGGAAATTCCACGGATGATACCTGGGACAAAATAAGGGAAATCCAAAAGAAATATGAAGGAAAGCATGATATTAAAATCGCCAAGCAACCCGGAAAAGGCAAGAATGATGCGGTCCGGAAAGGCTTTTCCATGGCCACTGGTGATATACTGATGATCCTCGATGCCGACCTGACCGTTCCCCCCGAAGACCTGCCCAAATTTTATTATGCCATAGCCACCGGTAAGGGAGATTTTATAAACGGAAGCCGGCTGGTGTACCAGATGGAAAAGGAAGCCATGCGTTTTCTCAACCTGCTGGGAAATAAATTCTTCAGCATGGCCTTTACTTTTTTACTGGAGCAAAGTTTTAAAGATACCTTATGCGGCACCAAGGTGATTTTCCGTGATGATTATGACAAACTGGTGAGCAACCGGAAATTTTTTGGGGAGTTTGATCCCTTTGGGGACTATGACCTGATTTTCGGGGCGTATAAACTGAATCTGCGCATTGTGGAAATTCCGATCCGTTACCGCGAAAGAACCTATGGAAGCACGAATATTTCCCGGTTCAAACACGGCCTGATTCTGTTGCGGATGTGCGCGTTTGCAGCGCGGAAAATCAAATTTATCTGAGGTCTTCCTGTAACACAACCTGCCGGTTGTTGATGATACCCAGCACCCTTCCTTTCAGGAGTTGCCCGGTGAAAGGAGAGTTTTTTGATTTTGACCGGATATTTTCCTCGGCATAGTTCCATTCCAGGTCAGGATCAAAAATAGTCAGGTTGGCCGGAGACCCTTCCGTCATCGAAACCGTTTCAAGTCCCAGGAGTGTCCGGCCCAGGGTTAGTTTTTCTATTCGTTTCTCCAAAGGCATGATGTTTTCAAGCGCACGGTTGGTCACTGAAAAGGCGGTTTCCAGACTGATCATACCAAAAGCTGCGAATTCAAACTCTACCTTTTTGTTTTCTTCATCCTGGGGACTATGGTCAGAAACGATGACATCAATTGTGCCATCGGCAAGCCCTTGTAAAAGGGCTTTTTGATCCGCTTCCGACCTCAGGGGAGGCTTGGTTTTCAAGTTGGTGTCAAAGGATCCGAGCATGGTATCATTCAGGACCAGGTAAGCCGGGCTGGTATCAGCTGTAACCTTCAGTCCTTTCTTTTTTGCATTCCGGACCAGTTCCACCGCACCGGCTGAAGTGAGCAGGTTAAAATGCATACGGCCACCTGAATATTCCAGCAGGTACAAATCCCTGGCGAGCATGAGTTCTTCGGCCATGGAGGGTATACCCTTGAGCCCAAGGCGGGTGGTATGAATGCTTTCATTGACCTGGGCCTTTCCTGCTATTCCGCCATCAATGGATAAGACCATTAAAAGCGTATCCACCTGCTTTCCGTATAAAAGGGCCCTCAGCATAAGCCCGGAATCTGCAACCGGCCGTTTGTCATCTGTAAAAGCCAGGGCTCCGGCCTGTTTCATATCAAACATTTCAGTCATATCCTTACCTTCCCTGTTCACCGACAAAGCGCCAGCAGGATATACGGATACGGCATTTCCGGCACATTTTCCCCGTATGTATTCCACGGATGATTTGTTTTGTACAGGAGGAATTGTCGACGGCATCAGGAGAATACCGGTAAAGCCACCGGCAGCAGCGGCTTTCATTCCCGAAAAAAGATCTTCCTTCTGCTCAAAACCCGGATCACAAAAATTAGCCTTCAGGTCCATCCAGCCTGCAGACACATGCAGGTTTCCGGATTTCAACTCCCGGAATGCTCCGTTGGCATTACTCAGATTATCGCCAATTTTCCGGATGTATCCGTTTTCAATCAGCAGGTCCTTTTTCTGCATGTGAAATGGAGATTCAGGATGAACCAGGGTGGCTGAACGGAGAAGGATATCCATTATTTCAAAAATTTAAGCAACATGATTTCCACCAGCAGGAAAACAAGCGTAAAAATAACACACCATTTCCATAACCGTATGCCTTCATTCATTTCCCTGAGTGTTTTGGTGATATCTTTCTTTCCCGGTTCCAGTGTATGAAAATTAAACAAGCGGTTTGCCTGAGCCTGCAACTCCAGTTGATCGGAAGTAAGCATATGCAGTTCTGATTCCTTTCTGTCATAATTGAAAGCAAGCAGCGCTATTATCTTATCCTTAAAGGTTAGCTTGTAATTTCCGGCGGTCCGGATTTCAACCGGAATATCCAGGTTTACACCGGCAGGATCAGCCCTGTGGGCCGGAATCAGATCGGTTTTGGCCTCTTCATTGATGAGGTGAAAAACATCTTCCCCTCCCGCTTCCAAACTGCTGATTAAGACATTGGTTTGCTGGCCGATCACATAGGACAATACCCCGGTGGTCTGACTGAGCAGCGCTATTTTAAATAAAAGCGGGGCAAAAATCGCATGTCTTGACAAACCGCTGAACGCCGGATTCATGGGAACCGTGAATGCGTATATTTTTCCTTTATCCAATACATACCTGTTCAGCAAGGTTGATCCGCCTTCCAGTTTTAAAATAACCTCCCGGTTGGATTTTGATCCGGAGGTCATTTCAAAATATTTCTGAACAACCGGCATATCCATGTTTTCCGGAATTTTTTCGAAGACATCGGAGAAGAGATCATTTCGGATATCAATACGGCTGACTTTATCAGGTACCCTGTTCAGGGCAGCATAGCCATCCATTTTCAGCGCCAGCGTCAGGTTCAGATAGGAAGGCATGTCTGGAATACTGTCTGGAAAAATAACCAGGCTCCCGCCCCGCCGTACAAATTTAACCAGTTCATCAGCCAAACCGGTTGAAATTTCATGTAATTCGTTTAATACCACCAGTCGCGCGGAGGAAAAAAGACTATAGTCAATATTTGAAACAGGCAGATTTTTCAGGATGAAGTTGTTTTCAGCTGAGAATAGTGCCTTCAGGTAGGGGCTTTCCGATTGCTGATTGATACAGACCACCTGCCTGGAGCCGGTGATTTCAAAGGAAAAGAAATAATGATCATCAAAAGTGATGGGAAAATCCGTCAGGGTGACCACGGCTTCCTGCCATCCTGCATGGCCGACGGCAAAACTCATTTTGGTGACGGAACTGGCTTCAGGACCGATAGAAACGCTGGCTATGGCCTTTTGTAAACCATTAATGGTCAGTTTCACCGGAATATTCTCCGCCATTTCCGGGGAGGCGTTTCGTATACGGATGTTCAGTTCAGCGGGACTGTTCAAACGTATAATGGGGGAAGAAAACCAGCAGGAATCAATATAGAGGTTATTTTGAGCCGAGGCCTTCACGGGTAACAGGGTGACCGGGATGAGTGAATCGGCCCTGCAGGCCATAAAATCTGTGGCCGAAGACTGGAAATCAGAAATAATGAAAGCGGTCTTATCCTTTCCGGTACTGTTGTTCAAAGCTTCACGCTGCCTGGAAGTGATTTCACTGATTGATTTAACAGCCGGGCTAATCTTCAACTGGTCGACCATATCCAAAAATTCATCCCGGTTTACCATTCGCTGATGAGCAGGTTCAAAATCACCGGTCAGGAGCTGGAACTGATCTGCAGGTTGAAATGCACCGGCAATTTCCCGTGCTTTGGCTTTGGCTTCATCCAGCAGGGTACCTTCCCTTCCATGTGCTTCCATGGAAAAAGAGTTATCTATGAATACGCTTAAAGCACGATCGGAACTGATCCTGGCCTGATTGGAAGCAGGCAGGTAGGGTTGTGCAAAAGCCATAACGAGAAAGGCCACCGCCAATAAACGGCTTAACAGAACCAACAGGTATTTGATCCTGCTCCTGGACGTGGTCTCCTCCTTCACTTCCCGTAA
Organism: uncultured Flavobacteriaceae bacterium; assembly: GCA_964458125.1. GTDB lineage: Bacteria > Bacteroidota > Bacteroidia > AKYH767-A > OLB10 > CAYWHE01. Next base: position 9,233 of record CAYWHE010000119.1, read on the forward strand.
AAACCGGACATTGGTAAAGATGATTTTTTTAAACCGCCTGAAATTAAACAGATGAATGATGACAGGAATGGAAAGCAGAGTCAGGGCGAAAAGAAACTCCGGATAAACAAAGGATAGTCCCATTCAGTGTGGAAGCCAATTAAGCCGGCCAAAGATAGTGAAATTAATGTCTTCAGTTGTTATTGCAGGCGCAGTCTTTCAAATATATAAAACCGCTGTGTCTTTATTAACATTCACCTGTCAATTTATTACCTGTGTGGTGCCAAAATTATTCACGGCCCTGTCTTTATATTTGTTGTAACCACTACACCAAGAAGATGCGGGGGAAAGCAATCGTTAAAAGGACGGATCAATCAGCCGGGATCCCTGCATGCCAGTATCAAAATTATCATCTATGTCCAGGAAAGAAAAGAACGAAAGGAAGATTTTTGTCATTGACACTTCAGCCATACTGTTCGATCATAATGTCATACATAATTTTAAAGAGCATGATGTAGCAATTCCCATCACCGTCCTGGAAGAGATTGACCGTTTTAAAAAGGGCAATGATGTCATCAATTTCGAAGCACGGGAGTTTATCCGAAACATCGATAAGCTTTCCGGATCTTTCTCTCTCCAGGACTGGATACCTTTAAATGGCCCGACAAAAGGCAAGTTCAGGGTATTAATGAATGAGCATTCGGGCGTGGATGCTGATAAAATTTTCGGGGAAAAAAAGGCAGATCATAAAATTCTAAATGCGGCATTATCCTTAAAAAAAGAAGCCGGTGGCAGAAAGGTCATCCTGGTTTCAAAGGACATTAACCTCAGGCTGAAGGCAAAGTCATTAAATTTATTAGCGGAGGACTACCAGACAGGAAAAGTCCAGGATCTGGAAGGTTTATACACGGGAAAAACGGTGCTGGAAAATGTACCCCGGAAAATTATTGATCAGATTTATGCCCAGGGCTGGTGTACCTGCAAAGAAATAACAAAGGCGAAACCCGTTGCGAATCATTACTATATTCTCAAGGCCAAAATGGAAAGCACCTCTGCCCTTGCCTATTACAATCCGGAAACCGATCGTATTGAAAGGGTTATGAAGGATTCAGCCTGCAATATCAGGCCCAGGAATGCCGAACAGACTTTTGCCATGCATGCGGCTTTAAATCCGAATGTGTTGCTGGTCACCATTCAGGGTGTCGCCGGAACGGGCAAAACTCTGATTGCCCTGGCCTCAGCCATGGAGCAAAAGAGCAGGTTCAGGCAGATTTATCTGGCCAGGCCAATTGTTCCATTAAGCAATAAGGATATTGGCTATTTACCTGGGGATATCAAGTCTAAAATTAATCCCTATATGGAACCTTTATGGGACAATTTGAAACTAATTCAGAATCAATATAAAGAAACTGATAAAGAGTACCAAAAGATAAATGAAATGGTGGAACATGAAAAGCTTCATATCACACCATTAGCCTATATCAGAGGAAGAAGTTTATCAAATATATGCTTTATTATTGATGAGGCACAAAATCTTACTCCTCATGAAGTAAAGACAATTATCTCAAGAGCAGGAGAAAACACAAAGATCATTTTTACCGGTGATATTTTCCAGATTGATACTCCTTACCTGGATGGACATTCCAATGGACTTTCCAATATGATCGATAAAATAAAGGACAATAAGTTGTACGCCCATATTACCCTTGAAAAAGGGGAACGATCCGAATTGGCGAACCTGGCTACGAGTTTGTTATAATCGATTTTCCTGACCGACTTTTAGGCTATAGAATAAAGTTTTATAAAAGCCAGATTTTCGAAATTTTATTTCTGTTTTTGAAGATATGAATACATAATTATGATCAATATTATTTAACTTTTTATTAAATTATTTATAATCAATATATTATAAATTTATTTTTAATTATAGCTTTTTTCCATTTCAGAGATATTCATCCCTAATAAACTGTGTTTTACCGCAATTTATAAATGTCTGATCAAATTTAACCTCCTATTTCCGTCAACCCTTCGGAAATTGAAATTCCTTTTGAAAAAACCCGTGCTTCGTTTCAATAGAGTAAATTGTTAAAATATAATTATAAAGTTAATTTTAATTAAAGTAAAATATTAGATGATCCCCTTAAATTTTTCTTTCGACTTCATTTCAATTGGGGCTTTTCAACCTTCAAAAAAAATAATTTAAACTATTGATATTCAAAAACTAATGAATGGAATCAATCGCTCAAAAAATTACTTAAATAATAAGATTATATATATAGTTATATTTAATTAAATAATAAATTATTATAATACTTGAATAAAACTCTAACTATCATTAATTCATTTGAACTTCCATTTTTCATTTTCAGATACGGCGGGAAGTATCAGGATGATATATTCATCGGTTTTGATGGACCGTCCGGGAGTTTTTATTCACATGAATCAGGATTAATCACCATTAAATAGTATCCATATGAAAGCATTTTACTCCACTCCAATTTCCGTATCCGGGGTTACAACAGCAAACACAGGAAAAAGGAATTCCTGCCAGACAGGAATTTCCAAATTTTCGTTTGCTGTATTATTTACTGCACTGGTCACTGTTATTTTTTCAACGGTAACGGAGGCACAAACCCAAACCTATAATGCAACCGGCACCTTTGTGGTACCAGCAGGGGTAACATCTGTCAACGTTGCGGCATGGGGAGGCGGCGGGGCCGGTGGAGGAAATTCAACTTCCGCTGATGGCGGCGGTGGCGGCGGCGGCGGTGCTTACAGTCAGTCCAACGGTATTGCTGTAACGCCAGGTGCATCCATTGCTGTAACTGTTGGTACGGGAGGTACAGGCGGAACGGGGAACGGTCCTGACGGAACGGATTCCTGGTTTTTGAACACCTCTACCCTGCTGGCAAAAGGAGGATTGGGTGGTGATGCACCTGTCAGTGGTGCTGGCGGAGTACCGGGCGCCGGTGGTGCAGCAGCAAGCGGAGTGGGAACCACCAAATTTTCGGGTGGGAATGGCGGAAGAGGTCGAGATAACAGTACTGGTCAGGGTGGACCGGGCGGATCTTCTGCCGGCACTGCCGCAAACGGTACTAATGGACCTGATCCCTGGACGACCATTACTGCAGGAGCAGCCCCTGCCGGTGGAGCCATTGGCGGAAATGGAGGTTCTGCAGGAAATAATGGTTCCGGTG
>CAYWHE010000120.1:0-12374 GCA_964458125.1 uncultured Flavobacteriaceae bacterium
AAGAGCCTGGCCCTGATGGAACTGCTCCTGAACAAAAAAAATTACCCCGAGGAAAAGGTCTGTAAAAAAATTTACGGGGACTTTGAAGCGGCAACTTTGAAGACTTTTAATAAAATGCTTTTACGGCTGAAGGATAAAATCCATGAATTGCTGATTCTGGACATTAATATTTTCCGGAAAGATGCCCATGATGAACTGACCATGGCCGTGTCGCAGGTGCGTAAACTGCTTCTGCAGGTGAATGTGCTGGAAGGGAAGGCGCCGGCCCCGGAAGTGGTGCGCATGTATGACAAGATACAGCAGGTGGCCCGGAAGTATGAACTGTATGATGAAATGCTGCTGGCTTTAACCGGAAGGATCAATTTTATGTCCCGCTGGACGGATGAAGCCGTTCATTTTGAAAACCAGGCCGAGTTGTTGTTTTATGACCGTTGCAGGCATTCCCTGCTGAAGGCCCGCGATACCTATTCCAGACTGATGAGGCAACGAACGGGAAAACAGTTGATGCCCGATGAAACGGTTTACAACAAAGCCATTGATGAACTTGAACATGAATACCGCTATACCCGTTCAGCTTCCATCGGACAGCTGCTGTACAGCCTGATGAGCGATTACCAGCAGTCCACCCGGAATTATGATGCAGCTGAACATTCCTGCCAGCGACTGATATCACTTATCAGTGAAAACCCGGCTATTTACCGGAATGAAAACATGACCAGGGCCTTTCTGGACCTGGCCACCATTGAACTCGCCCGTTGCCGCCTGAAACAGGCCGAAGCTGCCCTTCAGCGGGCCAGGGTCTATGGCAAAGGCAATCCTTCACTGGAAACTGCCGATTTCGAAATTACCTTCCATACCCTTTTCTTAAAAGGGGAATTTGAAAAAACGGAACTTTGGATGACACAGATGGAGGAGCGGATTAAATCAGTGTCGGCCTGGTGGGCATCACGGTACAACTATTACCTGGCTGCGCTGAAAACGGTTTTAGGAAAAAAACATGAGGCCCTGCCCCTGCTGCAATTAACAGGAGACCTGGAAAAAGAAAGCACAGCGTGGAATGCAGGAATCCGCCTGATGGTGATCCTGAACCTGATGGAAGCCGAAAAACTGGATGCCGTGGAATCTCATATTGAAAATTTCCGCAAATACCTCGAACGCTCGGCCAGAAATGGATTTGTTTCCGAACGAAATCTTCTTATTGTTAAGGTATTGGGAAAGCTTGCCAACGACAGTTTTGATTTTCGCCTGCTGGCCATGCGTGAGAAAAGTAATCTGGATCTGTTGGAAAGCAACGTCCCCAACCTGGCATGGCAGCCATTATCACCGGAACTTATCCTCTTTTCGATCTGGGTCAGAGCGAAGGCGAAAAACCTTGATTATGGCAAACTGGTACTGGAATGGATGGATGGAAACCGGTCCACCCCCGCTGCCCTGACTCTTTTCAGTTAAGTCTGCCCTAAATGGCTTTCAGAATGCCCTGACCATATTACTTACCTGGTATTGTTCCCTGGTTCTTGAACGGAAATGCTCCATTTGTTCCGGTTGTTTGCAGCTAATAAAATTAAATCAATTGTTGAGGTTATAAATTAGGTTAAGTAAATTATTTTATATTATTGATTTATAAAATATTATAAGAAAAATTTAATACTATTGATTCTTACTTACAGTTATATATTATAAAACATTGATCATTAAGTAGTAATAATAATAATATTAAATTATTACTTTAATTAAATTTTTTTCTCTTCTTTAATAATTTCAAATAATAAATGATATTGTATTGATCTTAAGCAATTAGCATTGTTGTCAATAAATTTTTTTTTAAAACTCTTTTAAATTGAAGGGAAACTTATTTCCTTTACATCGTTAATTGGTTAATTGCTTTCCTTAAACACCTATTTGAATAGGCCGGTCCTTCTAAACGGGGCCGGTTTTTTTTTGAAATTACCTGTTAAGCGGATATTGATGTAAAATGGCATCTGTCAGCAGCCGATAAATTTTAGAACGGGTTGGGTGCTGATGCAACAGATCAAGGTGTTTCTGAATGGCTTGCTTATCATGCCTGATGGCGGGTCCTGTCTGTGATAAGGAAGGTGAATGGTTCTGCAGGTTTTTTGCGGCAGTCAGGATGATGGGTTTAAGCAGTTCAAAGGGAAGCTTATTTTCCGCCAGTATTTCTTCGGCAACGGTAAACAGATAATTGCTGAAGTTATTGGCAAAAACGGCCGCCAGGTGCAGTTCCTGCCGTTGCCTGCTGTTGATATGATATACCGCCCCGCTGATGGAAGATGCCAGTTGTTCCAGATACTTCATATCCGTTTTATGGAAAGATTCAAGACAAAATGGCGTGGTTTTCAGATTGATCCGGCTGTTCTTTGAAAACGTCTGAAGTGGATAAAATACCCCGCAATGCCTGTGGTGCTTTTTTAAAACCTGCAGGCTGGCGCTTCCGGAAGTATGAACCACCAGGCAGTTGATGGTTTTAAAATGTGCCGATACGGCGCTAATGGCATCATCCTTTACGGCAATGATCAGAATATCCGGTTTCCAGGAGGATACCGGCTTCAACGAATCCCAATAAACAGCATTCAGTTTGCCGGCAAGAGCTTTCGCTTTTCCTGCATCCCTGCCATAAACCCAGGTGATCCTGTGACCGGCTTTCAAAAGAGCCTTCCCCAGGGTTTGGGCAACATTTCCGGTTCCTGCCAGCGCTAAGTTCATGTCATAAATCCAGGCCGGGCATGTTCCCGGTAAATTGATCTTATAGCATTGATTTACGGTACCCTCTTCCGGATACCCCGACTTTTTCTACAAAAAGTTATTCGGATCGGGTTTTCCTGAAAGCTTTCCGCTATAAAATTAAAAAAAAGCCGGCACCGGAAAAAATCAGGCCTTTTTATTCTCCCTGATTCTTTTGGTTATGGCGATCAGGGTGCCGATTATCATCAGCATACAGCCTGTCCAGAGGATATTGATCTGCGGAAAAATGATGGCCTTCATAATGACAAATTCCTTTTTATTTGATTTCTTTTCGGTAACGCCGATTTCCAGTTTACCGGTTTCCGGGATGATTTTCTGGAAATTAAACCGAACACCCAAATCCTCAATTTCAGCCATTTTGGTAAACACCTGGTTTTCCCTGACCACAAACACCGGCTCGGCCCGGTATTGCTTTTTGTTCACATCAACAACGGTGAGAATTACCCCGACTGCCAGGTCCTCTTCTTTCAGGTCCAGTTCATTCCGGTCAACATCCTTGTTCAGTGCCGAAACAACCACCAGACTGTTGCTTGTCGTGAAGGTATCACCCACGGCAACGGTTTTCACAACCGGCTGAGTAAAGCCACCTTCCGTTTCATCCGGTTTCACGCTTTCCAGGTCGGCATAGGTGATATGCGTATATAAATCCTTATCCCAGAAACGCCTGGTATCGGGTTCGGAAACATTGCCCATCCGTTCATTTAACTGGACTACGGGTTTCAGTGAAAAGGCCTTTTCCAGTTTGCCTGTTTCGGGATTGGCCTTAAAATATTCAATTTCATAATAGACATTGACCCCTTCCTTCTGCTTACCTTTATAGGTTACAAAATACTGACCCATGCCCAGGGTATCACCCATAGCCAGCATGATGTTTTCGTCGTTCGGAAAGTCCTTACCCAGATTCACGTTAAGCCTGTTCCTGGAGATGACTTCGCTTTTGGTATTGGAAATTAATGCCCCGAGCAGGATCATCGCTATGCCGGTATGGGCAATGGAAGCGCCGCTGTGGGGAAGCCGGCCCTTAAGGATGCGAATCATATAGTCGGCATTGGCCACGATGCCAAATACCGAAGCAAACAGGAGCACCACATACTGGTAACGGGCGAAATCAAAAACGAAATAAAGGAGTACCGTCAGCAGAACGGAGATGCTGAACGACAAGGCGATTCTTTTCAGGAAGAATGCCGGTTCGGTATGCTTAAATTTAAAAAATTGCCCGATGGCCAGAAACATGCAAATCACAGCTCCGATGGGGATCTGCCAGGAATTATAGTACTCCACCGGTTTGGCCGGGGGGGCCATGGAGGTTCCGAATATTTTATTGATCACCGGTATGGAGGTGGTAAAGGTGATCTGTATGCAGGAAATAACCAGCACCAGCATGCCCATAAACATCCAGAACTCCCTGGAGTAAATGCTGTCCTCTTGCCTGTTGTCGCCCATCTTCCTTCTGTTGAGGAGGTACAAAACCAGCGCTGCAACGGTGAAGAAACCCATGTATAAAAGCAGCTGCCCCGACATGCCCAGATCGGTAAACGCATGAACGGAACTGTCGCCCAGGATACCGCTGCGGGTGAGAAAGGTGGAGTATAATATCAGGATGAAGCTGACGATGATGAGGATAAAACAACTTCGGAGGGAATGGCCGTTTTTCCGGTAGATCAGCATCACATGGGCTCCCCCGGCAAAGGTCAGCCAGGGCACGAGTGATGCATTTTCAACCGGGTCCCAGGCCCAGAAACCGCCAAAGCTCAATGCTTCATAGGCCCAGGCTGCACCCATCAGGATTCCCGCACCCAGGATCATCACTCCAAAAAAAGTATAAGGCAAAGCAGGGCGGACCCATTCCTTGATTCGGCCGGTCATTAAACCTCCCATCGCATACGCAAAGGGAACCACAGTTGAGGCGAATCCCAGGAACAGCGTGGGCGGATGAATCACCATCCAGTAGTTCTGTAAGAGGGGGTTCAGTCCCCGTCCATCATTGAGCCTGGACAGGTAATCCGGCATTTGTGTAAACGGCAGGCTGGCCATATCGGGATGCTCCCGTAACAACACAAAAGGATTGCTTCCGACCTTGTATCCCAGCACATAAACGCCCAAAACCATGGAGGAAAGGAACACCTGCACCATAGCCACCACCGACATCACTGGGGCTTCCCAATCACCGCCCGAACGGATGATGAACAGGGAAAGGACAACATGCCAGAACGTCCACAAAAGGAAACTGCCTTCCTGGCCTTCCCAGAAACAGGCAAAAATATACTTCACCGGGAGAATGGTGGAGGAATGCTGCCAGACATAATAATATTCGAAACGGTGATTGTAAATCAGGTAATACATAGTGGCAAAAATACCCGCCACGGCCAGTCCATGTATATAAAAGGAGGTGCGGGCAAGCGATCGCCAGCCGGAGGTTTCAACCGGATTTTTAAAGGCGAAATAATACGAAATGGCTGAAAGCAGGGCGCCGGTAAAGGCCAGGATGACAAACAGGTTGCCTATTTTGCCCAAAAGCAGGTTTTCTCCAACGTATTGAATGGTCATGAATTGGGAGTCAACTGTTGCTGCTGGGGTGTGTTACCGTTGTATTTGGAAGGACATTTCATGAGGATGTCGGAGGCATGAAACTCTTCACCGGCCGATTTCCCTACAATGACTATCTGTTCGGCCTTTTCAAAGTCCTGGGGACGGCTGTTGTTATACACCACTTTTTTGACCTCCCCGGTCATGTCCTTCAGGTAAAAGGTAAAAATGTTGGCATTCACTTCCGGGTTGTACACCTGTTCCATGTCCTTATCCAGTTTTCCGACTACATGATATACGGCGCCGGGATGCGCATCTGCTGTTTTAAAATCTGCATACGTACTCGAATTACTGATGGTACTGATGATGGCAGCCAAAGCAAGGGCAATGATAACGATTCCGATGATGTGTATTTTTTTCATATTGGACCACCTGTTTCATCCGCCGGATACCTGACAGGTTATTTTTTTGCTGTTTTAAGATCTGAATGAAGAACGGGATGCCGGGTTAATTGTTTTTTTCTTTGATCCGTTTTTCGAGTTTTGCTAATTTCCGGTCGAGCCATACCAGATAGAGGGAGAGGCCTGAAAAAACGATGCACATGACGGCCACCACCACGTAAATTTTTCCATCTGAGCGCATGCGGTCCGCCATTTCAACATCGCCGGCCGCCTGCGAAAAGGCCCGGGTGGTAAGGCCTGCTATTACCGACAAGGCCATCATTAGTTTTTTTTTCATAACAAACGGCAATTCAATCCATAATATGATGTTAACGGATCAACTGATCTTTTAAACTTACGATCCGGATCCGGATCTGTATGAGCCAGGCACCCATTAATATCCAGCCGATGACGGCAGGATAAAAAACCAGGCGCATGGTCTTGTCCAGGTCATACTTGCCAAAGCCTGGATTACCCCCGTTTCCGGGATGAAGGGAATCGACCATGCGGGGCAGGATCATGATGAAAACGAACATCATCACGAGGGCAAAAATATTATAAACCGCTGCAACACGGGCTCTTTTCTGTTCATCATCCATCGAGTTCCGGAGCAGGAAATAGGCTGAATACACCAGCATGGTTCCGGCTGCACCATTTAGTTTCGCATCGTTTACCCAGGGCGCACCCCAGGTGTAATTGGCCCATACCATGCCGGTCAGCAGACCCAGGCAGCCAAAGAGCATACCCACTTTGGCCGACTCCACCGCCACCACGTCATGTTTCATCTGAAAACCAGACAGGTAACGGATGCTGTGGTAAAGCGAAACAAGAAAAACAGCCATCATGGCAAACCACATGGTCACATGGAAATACAGGTTCCGGATGGTTTCATGCAGGATGGGAAGCCGGGGTACCTGGAACAGAAGCCCCCCGACAATGCTGTAAAGCACCAGCAAAACAGCAAGTAATTTCCACCAGTTTTTCAAGTAATGCAAGTGTTTAAGCCCTGGAAAGGAATCATGTCATACATATAATCCGGGCAGGATCAGGCAAGTTTCCGGCTTGGGCCGGGATCAATAAAATGCCATCAATTTTTAATCCCGCCAAAGGTAAGGAAATAATAAATAAGCAAGTGTGATCAGGATGATATTTAACAGTATCAAAACAACCAGGTATTGATAATTAACCGACCAGGCCAGGCCATCAATGGCATTCTTGGAGAAGCGGATCACCGTGATCAGCAGGGGTATCAGCACGGGGAAACCCAGGATGGATACCATGGCCGCATTGCCCCCGGCCCTCGAGGCAATGGCTGAAATGAGGGTGAGCAGGGAGGATAGCCCGGAAATGCCTAAAAACAGACCCACCATGAACATGCCCGTGTTTTGAACCAGGTTGCCGATAAACAGCATATAAAATGCAAGCGCCACAACCGACAGGGTGGAGAGTAAAACGATATGGTAGAAAATTTTCGACAGGATAACGGTTCGGGGATTCAGGAGTACATACTGATAGAGCTGTAATCCTTTGCTTTCCTGCAAAAAACCCTTAGCCACCGCGCTGACAGCAGCAAAGAGGAGGATGATCCAGAACAGGGCATTCCAGGTGGCCGGATCGATGATCTGTTTGAAGGACAGGTAACAGACATATACGGTGGAAATCACATATATCAACAGGCCGCTGAAGGCGTATTTCTGCCTCCATTCCAGGACGAACTCCTTGGAGATGAGGGTTTGTATTTGTTTCAGGGTCGTCATCATACCCGGTCACCGTACACCGGCTTTTTCAGGCAGGTAGATCGTATGGTATTTCTCCCGGACATAGTTCATAAAATAACCGAAACGCAATGGTTCCCCGGTGATTTTTTCACAAAGCTGTCCGGCCCTGTATTGTTTTCCGAATGCATGGATCTTCATCCTCAGCCAGTCCAGCAGAGGCTTATTGTTTCCCGATTCAATATCCTTTTCCAGGTCAGGATTTTCTTTTTTTGCCTGCTGGTAAAACTGTGCTGCATAGAAACTTCCGAGCGAATAGGTTGGGAAATATCCGAAACTGCCATGCGACCAGTGAACGTCCTGCAGCACTCCGCGGGCATCATCGGGAACATCCAGTCCCAGGTATTCCATGTAATAGGCATTCCAGGTGCCTGGCAGGTCCCGGACCTGAAGCTGCCCGCCGATCAGTTTTTTCTCGATTTCATACCGGATGAGAACATGCAGGTGATAGGTGATTTCATCAGCGCTGGTTCGAATCAGCGAAGGTTCCACTACGTTGATGCCGCGGTAAAACTCATCCAGGCTCACGTTTTTCAGGTTTTCCGGGAATAAATCCTGAAGGGCCCTGTACTGATAACGCCAGTATGGCAGGGACCGTCCCACCTGGTTTTCCCATAACCTCGACTGGGATTCATGAATCCCAAGTGAAACGGCTTCTCCCGAGGGCAGGCCATAGTTGCCTGCAGGCAATCCCTGTTCGTATAAGGCGTGACCGCCTTCATGAATACAGCCCCAGATCATTTCCCGGATATCTTTTTCGTTTATACGGGTCGTTACACGTACGTCTTCAGCTGAAAAGGAGGTGGTAAAGGGGTGAGCTGAAATGTCCTGTCTTCCTTTGTCAAAATCAAAATGCATTTGCCGGAGCAAATCAAGTCCGAATGACCATTGTTTGTCCTTCGGATAATGCTGATAAAGGAAACGGTCATCGGGAGCGGGCATGTTCCTCAATTCCAGTATGAAAGGAACCAGTTCCTTTTTGACATCGGCAAACAGAATATCCAGTTCCGCAACGGTACAACCGGGTTCGTACTGGTCGAGCAGGGCATTGTATGGATGTCCTTCAAAACCCAGGAGCTCACATTCCTGCTTTTTCAAAACGAGTAATTTCTCCAGGCAGGGCTCATACAGGCTGAAATCATTTTTCTTACGGGCCTCCTGCCAGGCATTAAAACAGGCCGAAATGGTCCGGCTCATTTCCTCCACAAATACGGTGGAATATTTTTTCTGATCCCGGTATGATTTGGTGGTTTCCCGGATGTTGGCTGCTTCAGCCTCATTCAGCCGCTGGTCATTTCCAAGAGTTTCCAGCAGTGCGCCAAGTTCATCGGAAGACAGCATTTCGTGAATGAGTCCCGACAGGGTTGCCAGTTGCCGGGCCCGGTATACCGCGCCTGACTCAGGCATGTAAACTTCCTGGTCCCATTGGAGCAAAGCTGAAGCATAGGTGAGGTCAGCCGCTCTTCTGAGCAGTTCCTGGTAGCGCTGGTAGGTGGAATTCATAGTTGTTTCTCTTTTTTTAACTGGCTACCGATAAATAAACTCAACCATCCACCAATAAAAGACAATCCACCCAATGGAGTGACGGCGCCCAACCATTTCCAGGGGGAGGCTGAAAATAGGTAACTTGCCGTCATCAGGTAAAGCGAACCGCTAAACAGGATGATACCGGTGATAAAGAGATATCCGGCTAATCGTATCGCCCTCGTTTCCTGCCGGCCGGCCAGGATACCGGTGAGTATAAGCGCCAGGCTATGATAAAACTGGTAACGGACAGCGGTTTCAAAGACAGCCAGTGTTTCAGGCCCGAGTCTGGTTTTCAGGGAATGGGCCCCGAAGGCCCCCAGGGCCACACAGATGCAGCCGGACAAGGCCGCTGCGGAAATAAATTTGTTCGACATGACAGGAGCCTGCAAATATATTCAATTCCGCGTTCCCGGTTTGGGTTATGAAAGACAAGCGGCCGGAACTACCGTCAGGTTGGCAAATCCGTTAGCACCCTGTCAGACATGAACTAAAAGCCGGTTTTTAATGGTAACTGGCCAGCTTCACCTGTTGAAAAAGGCCTGAAAACCAGGACCGGCAGAATAAAAAAAGTCATGCCGGAAACAAGGCTTTTTTTCAAACAATGTGATTTACCGTTGATAGGACTGAATATAATCATTCAACTCGTCAATGGAACTTTCAAAGGTGAAAGCATCGTTGATTTTGTAATAATTCCCTATATCATAGGTATAACCATAACAATACTTGGCGAAATCAAGCCGGGTGGCCTCGAAGGAAAACAGCATCAGTATTTGTTTGACCTGCCCGGAAAGCAGGCAGTTATTATTCACAATTTGCCTGGCAACAGCGAGTTTGCTTTCTTCAAATGATTTGGATTCGATGGATCTTTTCATTTCTTCAAACTGGCCGCCGCCAACCGGAACCGGACATCCGACAACACCTGAATAACCCGGCAGGTAGACGGGAGGAGGATTGTTGTCCGGTTTACTGTGCTGATGGGTCGTGGTGGTGGTTGTGGTGGTGGTGGATGAGGTGGTGGTGGCTCCTCCGGCTACATTCATTTGAATAGTGGCCCCCTCCACATTCATATTCACTCCCATATTCACGCCTCCGTCCGGAACCTCCAAGGTGGTGGTGGTAGTCTGCGTAACGGTACCAGTATATGGAACCGCACGGGGATCATAAACGACAATCTGCTGCCCGCTGCGCGGTTTGGCGGCTTCGGCCACCGGAACAGCGCTCACGAGCCTCATGACATATTCACCCTTGGGATTCTTTTTAATCATGACCGTGGTTTCCATGTTGGCTTCCAGGGCCAGGTTGAAATTTTTTTCGCCCAGCCGTTTATCCTCAAAAATGATTTTCAGTTTAAAGAATTCGGCATTCAGGCCGGTAACCTTGACATTGGTCTGAGGTTGGTCGTTTTGACGCAATCCGTTCAGGATGGCATAAAAGCGTTCACCGTTTTCGGTGAAAATGATGGCATTGGATTGTGCCCGGGCAAAGCAAACAACAGCCAGGAAAGCAACAAAGAGCAGAAGACTTTTTTTCATGGGATCTGAATTGAAAGAGAATAAACGAAATTTAGGGTTTGAGGTTACCGTGTCTGCAAAATTATGGAAAAACCCGGCAATGGGAGGCAACCGGTAAAGAAAGAATTCAACTAAAGGTCTTGAAGCCGGGCTGGTCTATTGAATGCTTTCAACAAAAGAAATATTCATGCTTTCCAGTTCCTGTAACACGGGCTGATAGACTTCTTTCATCACCGGTATATGAACACCCGTCAAATTGATCTCTTTGTTGACGAGTCTCCCGGCCACCATGCCCAAAGGCAATCCCACCGTTTTGGCCATGGCGGTATAAACGGAATCATCGCCTTTCACGACTAAAACCGAATGCAGTTGCTGTTCTTTTCCATCCAGGGTATAAACGAAATCATGAAACATGACAATCATATCCTGATCCCCGGGCTGAAGGGCCCATTTTTTTTCCAGCAGGTGCTGCAGGATCCGGGCCGGGGTACTATCAGGTAATCCGATCGGTTCCTCCTCCAGGAGACCTGTCCATTTGATTTTATTCATGACCTCTCCGGATTGATTTTCACCGAGGAAGGATGCCAAATCAGCCCCAAGTGAAAAAGAAGTTTTTCCTGCCGGAAGAAAGGATCGGATATAGCCGGCATAGGTCATATCGGCAGAACCTTCCATGACAAACGTATCATCGGTGATCCCAAGCCTCACAAAAGCATTCCAGGCTTTGCAGAAGCCTTCATTCCGCAGCGTCCCGCGAAGGAGAGTGGCAATGGATTCCAGACCGTAATGGTGCCGGTATGCCAGGGAATCCCGGTTTGCATAACCTTCAAAACGGCCATAGGATTCCACTTCAATAGGTTCTGCATATTCGAAAAGACGATTATAAGGGATATATTTATATAATCCGTTTTCTATGTATCGGGCTGTTCCCTGTCCGGCCAGGATAACGTTCCTGGGATTCCAGGTAAATTTATACTTCCATGGATTTGTATGGAATTCAGGCGCAATGAGTCCGCCGGTGTAAGATTTAAAACTTTTCAGTACGGCACCTTTGTTTTGAAGCCGGTGAATGATGTGCATGGCTGACATGTGATCAATACCGGGATCAAGACCGCATTCATTCATTATTAACACACCGTTTTTCCGGGCATCGGCATCCAGGGCCATGATTTCGGGAGAAAGGTAGGAGGCCGTCAGAACGTTTTTTTTTAATGCCACCGCATCTTTTGCCGCAATAATATGCAAAGCAGGGGGAAGGAGGGAGATCACCAGGTCAGTTTGACTGATTTCCGATTTTCGTTGACTTTCGTTGTTGACATCAAAAACAATGGGCCTCGCATGTGTGTGACCTTTTGTTTTTTCCCGGGCAAGTTCGGCAGAAACATCTCCAACCGTGACTTCCCAGTTCTCGGTTTCCGCTTTACTTAATAAATAATGTATCAGGACGGTGGAAGACCTGCCGGCTCCCATGAGTAAAATCTTATTCATACATCAATTAACTATTCACACTCATTTTTTGGATACGAAGGTAAGAATTTGAGATTGCTGGCCTTTGTTTTAAATAATGCGCTGATATTTAGTAAATTATGAAATATTTCATTGAGGTATGGTTCACCGAAAAAGCATTTACCGGCTTATTTATGTTTTTCACCTTAATGATTGAGCCGGTTTACCATTGAAAAGCCGCGATTTATAAAATAAATGCCGGTTTGGATGGCATCGTCAGGTAAATTTGGGATAACCTTTAGTTTTTACCCCATTTATTATCAATTAGGATTAAAAATCACTATTAAATTTTGTATGGCCTGATCCAGTTGGTCAGAACAGGCTCATAT